>CAZXOJ010000187.1:0-8465 GCA_964642325.1 uncultured Bacteroides sp.
GGAGGGCAGATTCAGTATCCTGGAATGCAGGACGGATGGCTGGTGCCTGGTTCTCCTTCCAAAGGTATTCCAGTCCCAATGCACTGGCGGTGGGTCCTATCCCGTACCATGGTTCCATGAAATTCGGGATATCCATGCGGTAATCCATGCTTTTCCGGAGCCCGCCCAGTTGCCATTCAAATGATTTCTTCATATCGGCACACCCATCGGCAAATACGGCTGCCACCCTCATCCGCCGATAGACAGCTACACCGGAATCCCTTTGTTGGAAATCGCGGCAGAACTGCATTGTTTCATTCTCGTATGACCTGTAAGCATCAAAATCAAACGCTTCTGCGCTTACCGGAAGAACTGCTGTGGACTGGCTGTCGCGTTTTGTGATGTCGAAATGGTCTTCTTTGGACATGTATGGAGCTTTTTAGTCCAGGTCAATGGATGCTATCCTGGGGATGAATAATTTAATGACGAGCCAGTTCATCAGATATACCGAACCGGCGATAATGAATATAATCGTATAGCTGCCGGTCCCTTCCCTGATATAGCCCACAAAGGTAGCAGCCAGTGCACCACCAATCGCTCCAGCAGTACCTATCAAGCCTGTTACAGAACCAACAGCATTCCGTGGAAAGACATCCGAGATGATAGAGAACATGTTGGCTGCCCATGCCTGGTGTGCGGAGGCAGCCAGGGCAATTAGTGCCACCGCTATCCAGAGTCCGCCGCTAAAGGGCGCCAGGATCACTGGCAGGGCACAGAATCCGCAGATCAGGATGACGGTTTTCCTTGCAGTGTCAAGGGATTTTCCATTACGGATCATCCTCGACGAGAGCCAGCCGCCAGCAATTCCCCCGGCACTGGATGCCACATATATAACAATCAGGGGCAGTCCGATCTTACTCAGGGTTATACCGTATGCATCATTCAGGAATTTCGGGAGCCAGAAAAGAAAGAACCACCAGACCCAGTCACTAATTAACCTTGTCAGGGCAAGCCCTATTGTAGATTTCAATGGCAGTAAGCGGGCCCAGGGAGTTGATTCTGTACGGTCCTCTCCATCCTGCCGGATGTGCTGGTACTCCTGCTTGGATAATTTTGGATGTTGTTCAGGCTTATGATAATATAACCGCCAGAAGATCAGCCAGATAAAACCCAGGGCGCCCGTGATGATAAAAGCCCATTTCCATCCCAGGTGCAATGCAAAGACCGGAACAATGAGCGGAGCAGTAATTGCCCCGGCCGTGGAACCGGCATTGAACCAACCGGTCGCATAAGCCCGTTCTTTTTTAGGGAACCATTCTGCCACTGTTTTTATAGCGGCAGGAAAGTTGGCAGATTCACCTAAACCCAGGGCAAAGCGCGCCAGTCCAAATCCAAAGACAGACCTGGCCAGTGCATGTGCCATGGCTGCAATGCTCCAGATCGCAATGGACAGGGAATACCCTATCCGGGTCCCAATCTTGTCCAGCAGCCTTCCCGTGGTAACCAACCCTATGCCGTAGGCAACCTGGAAGGCAGTAACGATATATCCGTAATCAACCTCTGACCAACCCAGCTCTTCACTGATATAGGGAGCCAGGATTCCGATGACCTGGCGGTCGATATAGTTGATTGTCGTGGCAAAGAACAGGAGGGATAGGATCCTCCATCGGTATGATCCTTCAAATTTCATAGCTAACAGAATCGATGATGTGAAAGTAATAAATAAAAATGTAAAATATGTCGGGTATTCTGCCCTTGTCTACGCACCATTGTTGGTGTGGACACAAGTCCCTCTTTTAATATTTATCCTCCTCTGATGAGTCAGAATTCGACTATTATCTTACTTGCTTCAGTTGATCCTGCCAACGATATAGGTGTCATGACTTCGATGGTTTTCCATTGGTCATTTTCTGGGTCACCAATCCTGATGCTGTGTGGATCCATGGAGAAGGCCATGGGATTGAAGGTATTTCCTTTGATCCTTAGGATGTATTCCAGATCACCTGTCACTTCATTGGTGACCTCAATGACCGGATCTTCAATCCCTTGTATCTCGAGTGTAGGCAGGTAGGCCATGGGCTCCCTGCCGTAATTATCCAGCTGGTTGATGGTATGGGGCCATCCGGGGAATTGCTGGTAATCGCCGTCGGTTCTCTTTGAGAGGAAACGGTATGCTTCGGCCGTTATGTCTCGACTCTGCAGATTAAACCGTATGATGCCGAAACCGGAGGACCGGAGATCAGCCATCTTATAGCGGTTCTCATGTCTTTTTATCTTATCCGGGTTACCGACTGCATAGATATAATTCAGGTTTCCAAATCCATCCCGGTAGGAGCCGGTGTTAGGATTCCCATGGGCAGGCCGGTCGACCACCGGCCAACCAAGTTTATCCGGCAGAAAATAACGCTGGTAACCAACGGCAATGGCAGGTGTACAGAAGACCCATCCAGCATCTCTGTAATCCTTTACCCCATATTGGATCAGGTATGGCAGATGCTGGTCTCCGCAGATATGGAAGGCAAAAGCTTTTCTCATCAGCCCTATGGCTTCATCCCGGCCACGCTTGGGCCAGCCACCAGAATCCAGGTCACCTTCAAGAAAGGATGAATCGTTGCCGGAATGGGTGGAGGAATAGGTAAATAATGTTTGTGAGAGAAGTACTTTCATACTGGCACCTTTCCAGTCCCGTATCCATTGGTCCAGGAAATCCATTTGCCTGTCCCCCAATAGTGTGAGTCCCGGTTTATCAAGGCTGGAAGCATCCTTCAATGGTTCCTTCAGATGGTCGAGTCTGCCCTCCCAGGTTGCTACCTGTTCCGGACCGGATTTGAAAACCCTGTCCCCCACGATGGCAAAACTCACCCCGCCATAGACCAGGTCAGTATAGTAGACCATGATATCATTTTTCATGGGCGTTGGATCAACGGGATCCGGCAAGTGGGAACTATTGGTTTTGATGACCACATTAACCATTTCTACGGGTTCCACAAATCCAGAGATACAATCCCGTTTTTCGTTCCATTCCTCTTCTGTAAGTAGTTTTCCACCATCTCCCCAAAGGTTGCCCTGGAAGACTTCGTGGTCATCGTGAATGCAAATAGTTGGCCTGTCATCCATAAGTTTGCTAAAGGCCCAGCCAAACATGTACCACTTTCCCAGGTAATTGAGTATGGCCCTGTCGGCCGGATACCTTATGATCCCATAGCCACCGTTCCCTTCATAGAGCTGGTCCCCCGAGAAATACAAAAGGTCAGGATCCATTTCCTTGAGACTTTCCCTGAGTGGTGTGTATGGAAATCCATAATGATACTGGCAGGTCAATCCGCCAAGCACCAATTCTCCCTTATCCGGCTCCTTTCTAATGTTTGCCTCATAGATAAACTCTTCAGAACTTCCGTCACGGTATGTTTCTTCGTAGACAACCCGGTAATCCCCTACTTCCGAAGCATCCCAGTCATCAACGCGAAAGGTCGCGATCCTTGCGTCAGCCATCATTTCTGACCTGTGGACTGAATGCAATTCAGGGCCCCGGAAGACTCGAAGTTCTACTTCCCTGTTGTCATCCTTTCCCAGGGGGGGCATCTGGGTGGTTATTTTCAGGGTTCCCTTGCTGATTGTATACATATTGAACAAAATGGGACCGAAGGCGGATCCAGGCCTTACCATGCTTCCTTTCAATCTGAAATCATCGAACCAGTAATCCCCTGTACATTCAAGTGCGATCATTCCCTCTGTATCAGAAAGGCCATCTACTTCAACGCTGGTTTTATTTCCGCTGAGATCGCTGCATTCAAGGAGAACCTTGGAAGAGCCCTCATACCTAAAAACCGTCAGGTCAAGGGTCAGGTCCGCACATACAAACGACTTCGGGAGGGTGACAGATTTATCACCAATGAAAATCTGTCCATCAGCCTGTATCCCTGCGAGTGTCCCTTTCCCGAAATAACAAACAGACCTCATGTCATTGTCGGTATCATCTTTCAGTCCAAAAGCAAACCCGGCGTACCCTTTGGTATCGGCATTGTCCAAAGACCCGAGGCGTACCTGTGCATGGAAGGAACCTTCCCCTCCCAGGGTATTGGCCAGCAGGTTCAGCTTTCTTTTAGGATGATCCCCTGAGGCTTCCACCCTTCCATCATTTATTTTCCAATCTTCCAGGGGGATGGACCAGAAGTCCCTCGAGACCCAGACCCTGTCATGGTATTTGTCAAAATCTTCATAAAACTCTCCTGATTTAGTGCAGGAGAAAAGGAGCATTAGGGATGAGATCAATAAACCAACAGCTGTTTTCATAGGTTTGTATTTTTAATGGCAGTATTATCACTGCTGAATCACCAATTAATACGGAAATATTGGCCTTGCTGAAGTAAAATTACATGATAAATTGAAATACCACAACACGTATCAACCTCTTTGCCATATTGGATCAGATCCGGTTCAATAAGAGGTTCTTGCGGTACCGGGCCGGAGAGATACCCATTTCCCTGCTGAATACCCTGGTGAAATAATACCGGTCATTGAAACCGCATTCGTCGGAGATCTGCTTTATGCTCTGGTCGGAATGGTAAAGCAACCTGCTGGCATTTTCGACTCGTTTCTTACGGATGAAATCCTGAGGTGTGTGTCCGGTTTGCTGCTTGAACAGCCTTGCAAATGAATTGGGTGCCATATGGACTGTCCCGGCCAGCATTTCATTACTCAGTGATTCATCAAGGTGCTGATTGATATAATTCAGAACCTTGATGATCTTGCTGCCTATGGTGAATTCCTGCCAGCTATCTTCCGGGATTGTAATCACTGCGGATAATATGAGATTATAAATGGCCAGGGAATGTTTTAGGTTAAAAGATTTGCTGCCATGCATTAAATTTCCAGTGATAAGTGAAATCAATTCCTTCTGCATATCTCCGATCTGTTGAGGATAAATCCCTGGATGGATGTTATCAAACTGGTATCCCAGGTTGAAATGAATGAAGAAGTGGGGAATGTATCCCTTATCCGTGGAAAAAGATTCCATTTCCTGGCTCTGGATCCAGCCACCTTCCATACAATAAGGCTCAAGGTCTCCTGATTTATCATTGAGTATGCCCGTGTAAAATGGGGTGTTGGGAGGGATGAGGATGATCTTGTCGGGTTCAAGGAATACCTGATCCTCAAAGAATACAAATGCGCCCGGAATTTTGTTCCAGTAAAGCCGCCAGTAAGGAAATGACAAGCGCTGGTGTTTCCATTGTTTCATCCACCAGTATCGACAACAATGCACATTTAGATTAATGTTCTCAAATGATTGTTGAATGCTTGAAGGATCACCGGAAACGGGATTTTCCCTGAATTTCATATTTAAATATATGTTTAAATAATACACAAATTTACTACATCCATGCATTTTGTAAGATAAGGGGCGATATTATTTTTATGCTACATAAAATGCAGAACTATTATGGCAACAAATAATCGACTCGAAAACCTTCCTAAAATTGGCATTCGCCCGACCATTGATGGCCGTCTTGGCGGTGTCAGGGAATCGCTCGAAGAACAGACCATGGGCATGGCAAAAAGGGCTGCTAAATTTCTGGAAGACCATCTCAGGCATCCGAACGGAAGCCCTGTGGAATGTATCATTGCAGAAACCTGCATTGGAGGTGTGGCTGAAGCAGCTGCAACAGCTGAACTATTCAGGAGGGAAGGAGTAGGGGTATCCCTCACAGTTACCCCCTGCTGGTGTTATGGTTCCGAAACCATAGATATGGACCCTCATTTGCCGAAAGCCATATGGGGATTTAATGGGACAGAAAGGCCCGGGGCTGTCTACCTGGCTGCTGCCCTGGCAGGGCATAACCAGAAAGGAATTCCGGCTTTCTCTATTTATGGGCATGATGTACAGGACGGTGATGATGAATCCATCCCCGAAGATGTGCAGGAGAAACTATTAAGGTTTGCCCGGGCCGGACTGGCACAGGCGAGCATGAGAGGTAAATCCTATCTTGCCATGGGTGCTGTTTCCATGGGGATCGCGGGATCAATTGTCGATGCGGGATTTTTCGAAGAATTCCTCGGGATGCGATGTGAATTTGTTGATATGTCAGAATTCACAAGGAGGATCAATGAGGGGATTTTCGATCCGGATGAGTTTAAGAGAGCCCGTGAGTGGACCCGTAAGAATTGCAAGGAAGGCAAGGATTTCAATACACCGGACAAACAGAAGAGCCGGGAAGAGAAAGATAAGGACTGGGATTTTGTCGTAAAAATGACACTGATTGCCCGTGATCTGATGGTGGGGAATCCAAATCTCAGTAAACTGGGTTACGGTGAAGAAGCCTTGGGCCATAACGCTCTTGCAGCCGGGTTCCAGGGACAGCGGGCATGGACGGATCATTTTCCAAACGGGGACTTCATGGAGGCTATCCTGTGTTCATCCTTTGACTGGGAAGGGATACGGCAACCATATATGCTGGCCACGGAAAATGACAGTCTGAATGCGGTAGTGATGCTTTTCGGACACATGCTCACAGGAGCTGCCCAGGTATTCTCAGACGTAAGGACATACTGGAGTCCGGATGCAGTTAAAAGAGTTACCGGCCACACTCTTACGGGGGATGCAGCCAATGGATTCATTCACCTTATCAACTCCGGACCATCCGCACTTGACGGAAGCGGACAGCAAAGCATTGACAGTAAACCCGCTATGAAACCATGGTGGGATATCACTGGAGAAGAGGCCCAGAAATGCCTGGACAATACTACATGGGGACCCGCTGTTCAGGGGTATTTCAGGGGAGGAGGATACTCCTCTACCTATCGTACCGTCGGACAGATGCCGATAACCATGAGCCGGGTGAATATTATTAAAGGATTGGGACCGGTACTGCAGATCGCTGAGGGAAATACCATTGAGTTACCGGAAGAAGTACATCGTATCCTGGATGAAAGGACTGACCCTACGTGGCCGACTACATGGTTCGTTCCAAGGCTGACAGGTGAAGGAGCCTTCCAGGATGTGTATTCGGTCATGGCCAACTGGGGGGCTAATCACGGGGCCTTTACCTATGGACACATCGGGGCAGATCTGATCACCCTAGCTTCCATGTTGAGGATACCTGTATGCATGCATAATGTGGACCCGGAAAAAATCTTCAGGCCCAGTGCATGGTCAGCATTCGGAATGGATACGGAAGGATCTGATTACCGAGCCTGTGAAAACTATGGCCCATTATATAAATAAGCTCGCAAAGGCATTACATTTCATCATACCGTTCATCCTGGTTTCCTGTTCGAAACCGGATTCCATTAATGTTTTCGATGACGGGAAATCACCTTTTATTTCAATCGAGGAATTGATCAGACATGAAACCCTGGATAAAGGGTATCTCAGCATAAGCGAATATTGTCAACGGGTAAATGAAGGATTGCCCATAGGGGAGGAGTACATCACCCCTCTCAAGTTGGCCACTACTATTCAGGATGAATGTTCCGCCACCATGAAACTACTTAAAGAACTCAGGGATAGTGGGAATGAACCAGCCCTGGTCTCAGAGCTGGATGACCTGGAAACCTGGTGCCACCTTGGTAATTATTTTGCAGACAAGCTGAGGGCCGGAGTATCCCTTGAAACCTATATGATTGGAAACAACCAGCCGGACAGGGAAAAAGCGATGGTTTATCTGGACTTGTGTGTTGCGCACTGGAAAAATGTTATCAGCCTAACCATTGACCGTTACAAGCCAATGCCATATGTGAGCATGGGACATCAGGAACAGAAATGGCCCGATTTTAAAGCCTTTCATTGGAAGCTTCTACTGGATGATATCAAAGCAGATAAAGACTATGTCAAAAATTTAAATTAATAAAATGAAATATTTCTTATACGCTCTAATTGCCTTCTCTGTATTTTCGACCAGATGTAGTGGTCCTCAGACCAGAGACATGGGAGAAAAACCCAATATCATCTTTATAATGTCTGACGACCATGCGACCCAGGCTTTAAGCTGTTACGGAAGCAGGCTCATTGAGACTCCCAATTTGGATCAGCTGGCAGCGGACGGGATGCTGTTTAATAAGGCATTCGTTACCAATTCCATCTGTGCGCCCAGCCGGGCTGTCATACTTACTGGTAAACATTCACATCTAAATGGAGTTCCGAACAATCACGCAAGATTTGATTCCAGCCAGGTAACTTTTCCGAAAATTCTGCAAGAAAACGGGTACCGGACAGCCATGATTGGGAAATGGCACCTGAAAAGCCAGCCGACCGGATTTGACTACTGGAATGTTTTACCTGGACAGGGAGACTATTATAACCCTCGATTCATCAATAACGGATCGGATACTACCTACCATGGATATGTAACAGATATAATAGCCGATCTCTCACTCGAGTGGCTGTCTAACCGTCGAAAAAGTGAACCGTTCTTGCTGATGGTGCATAACAAGGCACCCCACCGCAACTGGATGCCAGGCTTTAAACATCTTAATGTCTTCGATGATGT
>CAZXOJ010000188.1:0-8326 GCA_964642325.1 uncultured Bacteroides sp.
CTTCAAATACGGAAAGGAACATATCTTCCCGAATGTTGCCAATAGACTCTGCTGGTGCCTTCCCGAAAAGGATCTCTGATGCTTCTAAAGCGGCCGTGTAATCTTCTTCTGAATGCACCATGGTTGTCACTTCACGCGCTAAGGTTTTCTGAAGCAATCTTTGATGGGGAGCCTCCCTGTGCGCTGAGATAACTTCCTCAATCTTATCTTTAGACAATAGGGTAAATATCTTGATATATTTCTCGGCATCCTGGTCACTTACATTGATCCAGAACTGGAAAAATTTATAGGGAGAGGTATATTTAGGATCCAACCAGACATTCCCTTCCTCCGTTTTTCCGAATTTCCCTCCATCAGACTTGGTGATCAGGGGACATGTAAGGGCAAATGCTTCTCCTCCCCTTTTCCGCCGGATCAATTCTGTTCCTGTTACGATATTCCCCCATTGGTCAGAGCCGCCCATCTGAAGTTTACAATTTATATCGTCATAGAGGAAAAGGAAGTCGTATCCCTGTACCAGCTGGTAGGTAAATTCTGTAAAAGACATGCCTTCTTTGCTCTCCTGGCTAATCCTTTTCTTTACAGAGTCCTTGGCCATCATATAATTCACCGTGATATGCTTTCCAATATCACGAATGAAATCCAGGAATGTATATTCCTTCATCCAGTCATAATTATTGACCATCAGTGCAGCATTGGGAACATCATCTGAAAAATCGAGGAATTTTTTAAGCTGGGTTTTCAGTCCCTCCTGATTTTGCCTGAGGGTTTCCTCACTAAGCAAATTGCGTTCCTGCGACTTACCGGAAGGATCACCTATCATTCCGGTAGCACCACCCAAAAGTGCGACCGGACGGTGACCTGACCGCTGAAAATGCTTAAGCAGCATGACTGAAACCAGGTGCCCGATGTGAAGGGAGTCAGCAGTAGGATCAATACCAACGTAAGCTGTGGTCATCTCTTTCTGCAAATGATCCTCTGTTCCAGGCATGATATCATGTATCATACCTCTCCATTTCAACTCCTCAACAAAATTCATTGAAAAAAATTTGCCCAAAGATAATAAAGTTCTGCCTATGTCTCAATCTGTCTGGATGCTGGTTCCGGGATACGGTCTCTGATTTCTTCAAAGTTCAGGAAAGGGAATATGGCCGGGGCAAGCCTGGAAAGGGGTTGGTACAATAGTGAGTTTTCTTTATGCTCCTCGGGGATAAAAGGTACACGGTTGTCTATCCCATTGAGTATCACAAGAAAAATACTGATAAGAAACGCTGTTTTCAGCAAGCCGAAAAGGAGTCCGGCTATTCGGTTTACAGGGCCTAAAGCTACTGCTTTTACCAGCTTATCCAGGGCCCTGGAGAGCAGATGGACCAGGATTACAATAATGACAAATGTCAATGCAAATGAGATCAAGGCAAGGTATTTTGTTTCCATGCTAAAAAAGGAGATCATCAAAGCAGCTGTCAGGTGAGAAAACCGTATGGCCCCCCATACACCCAATACCAGTGCAGCCAGTGATGCCGCCATGATCAAAAAACCTTTGGTAATACCCCGATAGGCACTCCAGAGTAAGAAGATCGCAATGATAAAGTCAAAATAATTGACGCCCAGTCCTTCCATAAACTAACGAGACACTGATAAAACGAAATAAAATTATCAATAATCCGGTGAGTGTGCAGTATAAGTTACCAACACAAATGAATGAAGAACCAATTGTTATTTCCCCAGCTATCATTAATTTTAGTGCCAGCAACTATTCATCAATTCAATAAAAAATCATACTGAAATGAAAAATATCCTGCTAAGCATCTGCTTTATATTATTTGGGATTATGGCTTTCACCCAGGACGGGGAATATGAAACAATCATAAACGTTCCCTATTACAGTGTATCTGTAAACCAGTCTGACGAATACATCAGTGAACGTTGTGTCCTTGATATCTATTATCCCAAAAACACCAAGGAATATGCCACTATAGTTTGGTTTCACGGTGGCGGATTAACAGGGGGCAATAAGGCAATTCCTGAAGCACTTAAAGAAGAAGGAGTTTGTATTGTAGCCGTAAATTATCGTTTATACCCAAAAGTCAAATCCCCCGTGTATATTGAAGACGCAGCTGCCGCAGTCGCCTGGGTGTTCAATAATATCGGGGACTATGGTGGTGATCCATCTAAAATATTCATATCAGGGCATTCAGCCGGCGGATATCTTACTATGATGGTTGGAATGGATAAGAGATGGCTAGGATCAAATAACATCAATGCCAACAGGATTGCCGGATTGATTCCTTTCAGCGGCCATACAATAACTCATATGACTGTACGGAAAGAAAGAGGGATTGCCAATACACAACCCGTGGTTGATGATCTTGCACCTCTTTTTCATGTTCGGGCAGATGCTCCGCCTTTGTTGCTCATCACGGGAGACAGAGAGTTGGAAATGTTAGGCCGTTATGAGGAAAATGCCTACATGATGCGCATGATGAAAGTAGCCGGTCACAAAGCGACAAAGATATACGAACTGGATGGTTATGGACATGGCATGACCCATCCTGCTTTCCCCCTATTAATGAAAGAAATACGGAGCATCGTTGAAAGTAAAAATCAATAGACCAAATATCCCCTCAATGAAAACAATACTTATTAAAGCATGGCTTCTACTATTTACCCTGTTTTTAGTTGACAATGTAAATTCACAGATTAGCCGAGAGAACCAATTGGTCCATACCTATTCCATCGTTGCAAAAGACAAAGTAACCGGTGAAATGGCCGTTGGTGTCCAAAGCCACTGGTTTTCGGTGGGTACCATCGTGTCCTGGGGTCAGTCAGGAGTGGGTGTTGTAGCTACCCAGTCTTTTGTCAATCCGGCTTTCGGACCGGATGGCTTAAAACTGTTGAAAGAAGGAAAAGATGCGAAACAAGCAGTAGACATCTTAATGGAAGGAGATGAAGGAAGGGATTTCAGGCAGCTGGCTGTGCTGGATAATGAAGGTATAGTTTCTGCGTACACCGGTAAAAAGTGTATTGCCTCAGCGGGCCATATAGTTGGGGAAAATTACTCGGTGCAGGCCAATATGATGTTCAATGACAAAGTGGTACCAGCCATGGCAGAGGCTTTTGAGAAAAATGCAAACCTCCCTCTTGCTGAAAGAATCATCAAGGTTCTCCAGGCAGCTGAAGCGGCGGGTGGTGATATCAGGGGCAGGCAGTCTGCTGCCTTGATCGTCGTCGACCCCGACCCGGCACCACATCCATGGCAGGATAAGAAAATTGATATCCGTGTTGATGACCATGCCGAACCCCTTTCTGAGCTTCAGCGAATATTACAGGTCCACCGTGCATACGAACATATGAACCGGGGAGATCTGGCAGTGGAAACAGGAGACATGAAAACAGCATTGAAAGAATATGGGGCGGCAGAACAAATGTTCCCTGATAACCTGGAAATGAAATACTGGAAAGCTGTTGCCCTGGCAAATAATCAACGCCTTTCAGAGGCCCTTCCCATCTTCAGAGAAGTTTTTGGAGCCGATGAGAATTGGAGAGAACTTACCAGGAGACTCCCGGATTCAGGCTTATTGAATTTGGATAAAGAACAACTTAAAAATATTCTGGATTTATAGTACTCAAGGAATTTAATACCAATTAATCGCAATAAATGTTCGAAGAAATAAAGGAGTGGTTAAGTGCTCAGTCCATCAGTTTTAAAGAGATCCATCACGGACCGGTCGAAACATCTGAAGAAGCTGCCAAGGCCCGCGGAGAAGATCTTTCTATAGGCGGGAAGGCCCTGGTCCTGAAAATTGATGATTCATTTAAACTGTGTGTTCTAAGTGCGGCCAGGAAATTAGATTCAGGTGCATTAAAAAAGCATTTCGGAGCAAAGAAACTAAGATTTGCTGATAGGGATGAACTCAAAGATTTAACCGGATTGGTTCCCGGATCAGTCCCCCCCTTCGGGAAACCCCTGATAGATCTAGCGCTTTTCCTGGATCAATCCATCCTGCAAAACCAGAAAATAGCATTTAACGCCGGTTCACTGAACGATTCCATTATTATGTCAGTTCAGGATTATCTGAAAGTGGCCAAACCGGTTATTTTGGCATTTTCTAAGTAAAGTAATTTTTATTAATTAAACTGCTGGTAATGATGAAAATAGTGAATGGTTTTCTTATACTGTTTGGTCTGGGTCTGACGCTATTCATCGCCTCAAAAACCTTTAAAATTCCACACGAAAAATATTATAATCAAAAGGAAAAATATGTTTTTTCACGGGGGAATGCAGACTTGGAGACCAGAAAACAAATTGAACAAAAATTGCGTCAGTTTCAAGATGGGTATAAGGCAAGAGATACATCTGTCCTGGCTTTTTTCATGAATGATCTATTCTCCCAGGAAAATATACTAATCCTCGGAACCATGCCCAATGAAATCTATTCAGGTTATGATGAGGCTACAGACCTGGTCAGGTCTGACTGGCTGGAATGGGGTGATGTCAGACTATTGGTTCAGAATGCGAATATTTCAACTCAGGGGAATGTCGCATGGATTTCTACCATTGGATTTGTTGAATTCGATCTGTCCAGGTTTCTGGTATTGCCATTAAGGTTCTCCGGCGTGCTTGTACAGGAAGATTTCGGCTGGAAATTCCAGCAGGTTCAATTTGAATTTGACCTGGATAGCAGTTTTACTGTAATGGCCATTTTGCTGTTATGGATTTTGTTCGGACTGAGTGTATTGAGATTTTTTTATTTGCTTTACAGGCTACTTAGGGAACGCAGCGAAATATAAGATTTAATGACACAGACGATTACATACCTGACCATGGGAGCAGTTTTCGGGCTCACCGCAGGAATCTCTCCCGGTCCCCTGTTGACCCTGGTCATTTCTGAAACCCTCAGGCACAACAAAACAGAAGGCGTGAAAATAGCGGTTGCACCTTTAATTACAGATATTCCAATTGTGTTATTAACCATTTTCATTCTTTCGAAAATGGCCAGCTCCGATATCATTTTAGGTTTGATTTCCATCCTCGGTGGTTTCTTTATCGCTTACCTGGGCTATGATAGTATCAGGAGCAAAGGCATAGAGATTGATGTTCAGAATCTCAAACCGAAATCTATCCGTAAGGGAATTATTGTCAATATACTGAGCCCTCATCCTTATATTTTCTGGCTCATGGTAGGTGCACCCATAACCGTCAAGGCATACCAGGCAAGTCCTGTAGCTGCCTTTGTTTTCATTATTGCGTTTTATGTGATGCTCATAGGCTCAAAAATCAGCATTGCCCTGATTGTGGATAAATCAAGGGCTGTCCTGAAGAATAAAGTATTCATCTGGACCATAAGAATACTCGGCCTGGTTTTGCTGATATTTGCCATTCTTCTTATCAAAGAAGGAATAAGATATTTAGGGTTATTTCCATGAATTCCATGATCAATAATCCCAATCCAACTCATACCTGTCACTGATATCAAGCCGCGGCATGGGACCATCCAGTGGATTGAGATCCCGGACATACCAATCAAACCATTCCATCTGCCGGTAGAGTACATCAATCCGGCCAGGTTGCCTTCTGTTGCCATGTCCTTCTCCAGGATACTGTACCAGCCTGACTGCCGGGTGATCATTCATCTTCATCCGCCTGTAAAGCTCCATGCTTTGAGAGGGGTGTACCCTGGTATCCGCCGCTCCGCCATAGATCAATGTGGCTGTTTTACTCTGGTGCGCCCAATATATGGGACTCCTCTCCAGGCTCATCTGCCATTGGTCTTCCAGTTTTTTCCCGGCATGTACATAAAGTTCTTCGAAGGGGATATCAGTCGTCCCCCTCCTGCTAATGTTATTGCTTATCCCCACGAACATACAAACAGCCCTTACATATTTGGTATAGTAGGTAGCAAACCATCCCGAAGCATAACCCCCATAAGAACCTCCTGCCAATCCAACCCTTGCTTTGTCAGCACCTTTCTCTTTGACCAGGTAATCAATTCCATCGGCAATATCATCGAATTCCTTCCCCGCAGGATCCATAAATCCCTCCATGGCAAAGTCTACTCCATAACCCGTGCTTGCTCTGTAATTGAGGTATAGTACCATATATCCTTTCCCTGCCATCACCTGTCCGGGCGTTGAATACCGGCTCAACCAGGCATTGGAATGATGTGACTCGGGGCCTCCATGCACATATACAATCAGGGGATACTTCTTCCCGGATTCATATCCAACAGGGTACATCAGCAAACCTTCAATTTCCTGTCCATCCCTGGCATTGTACTGAATTACTTCCTGTTTGCCAAGGACTTTATCCTCAAGTTGGGGATTAATATCAGTGATCCTGTTGATTTCATCCTTTCCATTCCAGGTATAAATATTTACGTAATCATCCGGTGTAGAACCCGTAAAAACAAATTGATTGAAATCATCATTAAACTCCGGAGTATCAAAGATGATTCCCGATTCCGAAGCATCCAGTAAAACTTCTCCTTTTCCACCTTTAAGTGAAACAAAGTTTAATTTTGGATATACTCCTTCTTCTGAAAAATAAAAAACTTGCTTATTGTTTTTCCAGTTCACCCATGTTACATGGCCCTTGAATTTTTCAGGTGTGAGATTGGTAAGCATTTTATCTTCCAGGGAAACGATATAGACCTGGCTCACCGCGTGGTCATTAATTGTTAATGCAGCAGCGTATGCCAGGTTCTTTCCATCGGGACTAAAAACATAATTTCCCAACTTACCCTGGTTTTCTGATACCTGGCTCATATCGCCAGAGGTGATATCAATCAAATTTAACCTTCTAAACATATATTGCTGATCGATCAGGTTTTTGGGTGATATGCTGGCAGCAATATGTGTTCCCTGAGGGTTATATTCAAAATCCCATACATTCATTCCTTCTGTAATCTGTCTGGTTCCAATATACTGCCCGTTTTGGTCAAGACTGGCTATAAATAGATTCTTGTTTTTCAGGTTTTCTTCATAGTAAATGAATCCATACCCCCGTTCCTTTAGTTCTTTCTCTTTATCAGATGCAGGTGTAAGTGCAAGGTAAGCCAGTCCATCACCGCCTGGATTCCACCTGAAAAAAGAAACATCTGATTCAGCATGTGTCAGCTGTACAATCTCTCCACCGCCGGCAGGCATAGCCCATACCTGTTTGAGCCCTTTCCCTTTTCCATATAAAAATCCGATGGTTTTACCATCCGGACTCCATCTTGGGGAAGAACCTTTTATTTCCCCGTTAAACAAAGGATTGGCTACTTTGTCCATTAAGGTCATTTTCCAGTAGATGTTTTGGGATGTACCTGGTGGGTCATTAGGGCTACGTGGTGTCGAAATGGAGTACAAAATTTGGTTCCCATCTGGACTTAACTGTATTCCTCTGCAGGATTGCAGTGACAGCAGGTCCTTCGGTGACAGGATATCCTGGCCCTTATTATCCTGAAATGTAAACAACAGCAGCGATAGGAAAAATGCTAGATAGGTCTTTGATTTAAGATTCATGATAAGCAGATTTGATTTGGAGAATTAAACATACACAATTTTATAATTATACAGATCGTGCATATATATAAAGAGGATTAAATCAGTGAAAAAAATAAATTTGATAAATTTACACTGTGATTCTTTAACAAGCTTACGGTATGATAAAAAAGATACTCCTCTGGACACTTATGGCAATCGTTTTGATAATTGGTATTCTGTTTATCAACCTGAAAGTTTTTGAGAAAAGAGGCACCATTGTGACCAAAGGAATACCGATTGAGAATTATCATTCAGATAATTCCGCGCTTGTAGTTATAGATATTCAGGAATATACAACAGGTGTTGTTTCTATCAATGAAGTATTTACAAGAAGGGCTGATGACCTGATCCAAAGGATTAATAGGATCACAGATAAGTCAGTTGAAAGCGGAATACCTGTTATTTACATACGGAGTGAAATCTCAAACCCGCTCATCAATCTGATAAATAGTTCAGTGGCAGTGGGGAGCCTGGGAGCACAGCTGGACGCTAGACTAAAAATAGTCTCTGATTTCATTATTCCCAAGGAAAAGCAGGATGCTTTCAGCAATCCAAAACTTGATAGTGTGCTTATTAAGAATGAGATAAGTAGATTATTTGTAGTTGGACTTGATGCCGCTTATTGTGTTAACAGTACCATTGAAGGTGCCAGGAACAGGGGCTATAAAGTTGTGGCGATCAGTGATGCCATCATTTCAGATCCGGATACCGCAAAAATTCAAATGCTGGAAGAATACGCAGACAGAGGGGTCGACATACTTGATACGAAGGAATTTATCGAAGATATTGCAGGGGATCA
>CAZXOJ010000189.1:0-8281 GCA_964642325.1 uncultured Bacteroides sp.
TGGTTTCCTTAACACAGAGGAATCATACCTCCAGCTGGAAGATATTGTAAATTGTATCAAGATTTATGAGGACAACCGGGATATCCAGCAGATCATAAGGACCTACCTTAACAAGCATGATGTGGAGAAAGTAATAAGGTATTAGACAAGGAAACTATCCAGCTTCTTTATCAACTGCTTGATATTATCTCGGGTTTCGTCATCAAAGTCCTCGAACTTCACACTGTTATCCTGGACATGCAATATGAAATCTGAAGCCAGTTTGGCCCTGGAAATTTCGTTCAGCTCAATGTATTCGGAGTTTTTTTCCGTGATGCCCACCCGCTGATGCAAAACAAAATTCTTAAAATCAATGGTTGAGAAGAGATCTTCAACACTTCTGAAGTTATCAATGCGTACGAGCTTTTTATTGGCAATCTCATCATTGTTCAGATATATATTGCTTCGTAATTCCTGATAAACCCGGTTACCATCAGCATCATCATCCAATAGAACGATGAAATCCAGTCTCCATCCCATCAAAAGGTTTACCAGCATAGGTACGTTATTGACATCCGTGGAAGGAAGGAAATACAATTCTTTGTGATAGCTGGCCAGGTCAAAGATGGTGCTCAGGAAATAATAGGTAGGCGTATCTTCGACAATGATGTTGTTTTTCTTTTTTACAAACTGGTGATCACTCATTTTTGTCCCCATCAGGGTATAGATCGGTGACAGGGTATCGGTGGATGCGTCATTTAATGATTTGGGACTAAATATTACTGTTTCGCTTCGCAAATCATCTTCTTTGGCACGCTGGACCGCCAGCAAACGATATAACTTGTTCAGGTTGATCAGGTGTGGTGAATGGGTGGAGTAAATAATCTGTATATCTTCCTTGATGTCTTCAAATACCTTCAATACGTCTTCCTGGGCGCGGGCATGAAGACTGAGTCCGGGTTCATCGATCAGGAATACCCTTGATCGCTCCTTGTTTTCAATGGCATTGGCTTTCAACTCAAGGTAAAATGACAGGAACCACCTAACGCCACGGCTCCGTTGTTTCGGGTACAATCTTTCCTGGTCATCCTTGATCCAGAATTCCAGGTAGGGTTTACCCATTTTATCAGGATGGCTGTTGTCGTAATGCTCCAGTTCAAAATGGATCTTGATCTTATTCGTTTTTCCAAGGCTCTGCCTCCAGTAATCCTGGAAATGAAGGGTTATTTCATTGTTTAATTTTTCGATTTTATGTTTGAGTATCCGGCTGTTCCTCTCCTCGAAGAAAGTGGCTTTGAGTCCGGACACAACCAAAAAATTCCTGGCTGCTTTATACCCTTCCACAGTATCGTTCATAGAAAATATATCCTCGAGGTCTATCCTGTTTGGCAATAAGCTGCTGAAGTCTTCAAATAATTCAAAAATAGGTATATATGCAGATGCTAAGTCTGCCAATTCAGACTCACTGTAAAAGCCATTATTCTTGTTCCTATCCTTCTCTACACTGTCTTCTGCCTCAGATGCCTCTACTCCCTTCAAGACCCTGGATGTTACAGCCAGGCTGAAATCCGCCTTATCGGTTGATTTTTCAAGGTTCAGATCATTTTCAAGGTGTTTTGCATTAAGCATATCCAGCTTGCTCTGCATCCCTTTCATCTCCTTCTCAGTCTCGAGGCTTTCCATATAGCCCTGTAAATCTATCAGCTCCCTGTATGAATCTTCCCATCTTAATTTGACCTCAATCAACTGGTTCTGGGCTTCCAGACATAGTTGGGCGTATCTTGAGCGCTGCGCTAATTCCTCGGCCTTTACTGCCTTGGATTCAAGTGTAAGAACTTTCTTTTCGAGCCTCTTATTTAACCTATCTGTTTCAAGGGCAAGCTTTTGCACATGGTTTTGAGTGTCCCTGTCAGGTTTCCGGTCGAGTATTTTTTTACTCCGGTTTAGCTGCGGGGTCAACATATTCAATTCTTTCTCAATATCCTCCCTCTCCAGTTGGATCTGACCCTGTTCTTCTTCTGCTATGCTGGCTTCTCCGATGATCTTCCGTAGTTCCTCCAGGGTTCTTTCCCTGAACTCCTTCATCTGCTCTTCCAGCTCTGCATAATACCTGCAGACTTCTTCATCCCCAAAACTGAGGTAACTGGACTTATCAGCATTCCATGAACGTGTCAGGGTAATTTGCCCTGTACTGGTGGCAATCTCCAGAATTTTTGCCGGGACCTTCTTATCAGGGAATATTCTTTTCAGCTCAGTGGGACTAACACTGAATGAACATGAAACCTCCGGAAGACTGAGATCGCTACGCAGGATATCATCAGAAATAATGCCTGAATAGAAGCTGCTAAGTGCCTCTAATATAGAGGTTTTACCTGATTCGTTCTGGCCAATTAACCCTGTAATATTATCGGAGGCCAGATCCTGCCAACCGGTATTAAGAATTGACCTGTAATTTTTGAGCTTGAATTGTTTAAACCACATCTGACATTCAGATTTTAATGCCTATGATCAGTACGTCATCTACCTGTTCAAGGTTACCTTTCCACTGTATGAATGTGCGTTCTAATTCCCGCTTTTGTGATTCAAGAGGTTTGTTTGCATTATCAACTAATAATTTCTGCATGGTCTTATACCGGAATTTTTTCTCTTCCGGTCCCCCAAACTGGTCAGGATAACCATCCGAAAATATATATATCAAGTCGCCCATTTCCAGTTGAATATCATGATTTGCGAATGACTTTTCCACCACGGCATTGATCCCAATAGGCATCTTATCTCCGCGGGTTTCCAGCAGGCGGCCGTTCCGGATTATGTAAAGGGGATTAAAGGCACCGGAAAACTCCATTTTCATTTCATCCAGATCTACAACACAGAGTGCAATATCCATCCCGTCCTTGTGTTCACTGTTACCCCCTGTCTGGTGAAGCGCTTTCATTACGTTTTCCCTCAGGCGATTGAGAATTACATTAGCACGTGGGATCTGCTTGCTGACAATTTCATTCAGGAATGAGATGCCCAGAATGCTCATAAAAGCGCCCGGTACCCCATGGCCAGTGCAATCGGCTGCAGCTATGGCAATCCTGTTGTCCTTTCTGTTGTACCAGTAAAAATCACCACTAACGATATCCCTGGGCATAAAAAGGACAAAACTAGCCGGAAAGGTTTTTTTAAAATACCTGAGATCAGGGAGTAAAGCGGCCTGGATGGAACTTGCATAAGAAAGGCTGCCAGCAAGCTCCTTCTGCTGTTGCTCGATCTTGTTTTTTTGTTCACTGATCTTGGCGATCAGATCCCGTTCCAGTGCAATCTCCTTTATTTGATCCATTCCTAACTTCACTACTGTATTTCATTGAGATTATAACGTTATACGGATTCATTCAGGCAATGTTCCAGGCAATTTCCCAGGCTGTATAAGCAAATCCATGAACGTATGTTTTTATTTGACAAACAGCTGTATTCCTTACACTTATTGCTGCGTATTAAACTTTGGCAGAGATTTTGCTTTTACTTAATCAAACAAACCGTATGTAAAACGTAAGAGTCATGAAAAAGATTATTATCATAACAGCAATATTACTTTTCGCGATCTCTCTTCAGGCCCAGAGAAGCTCAAGGGAACGAAGCAGGACTGAAACAGAGAAACAGAAGAGTGAAGCGACCGTTAGACGGTCGGCTGAACAAAAAAGCACCAGAAGTCACACTGCCACGACTACCAGGCAGGCCAGTACACGGGACATCTCCCATGCTAACAGGAGCAGGCAGTCCACCAGGACAAGTCCGGCCAGAAGCAATGCCAGTAACCGTACCGGTGTCAGCAGGAGCCAGACACAAAAAAGCACCTACGAAAAGCCGCGGCAGGGCCAGGTAACTCATAGCAATACTGGCAATCAAGGTCGTACCAGCGGAGACAGATCCCCGAACAGGGGCAATACCGGTACATATAAGGGACAGAAGCCTTCCCCGAACAAGGTTACGACGGGGAGATACAATGGTAATGTCCGCAGTAATACCAACAGTCACAGAAATAATCAATCTGTCCGGGGCAACACAGGCAAAGGGAAGTATGTTACAAGGACACATGCCGAGCATCGCCAGCAATATACAACTCCCAACAGGAGGGCTATACGTACAAATCATGTTAAGGGCTATCATTACAATCCCATCAGGTACCGTACAGTCAATTACCACTACCGGGCACCGAACAGGGTCCATGTTACCTGGACCAACCGTATGTACCATGATTACCGGCGTATGTATCCTGAATTCGGGTACTGGTATTATCCAATCGGATACCGGATCGTAACGGTTCCAACCTACCATGCCTACAACCATATCGGGGAAGTAAGGAATGTATACGGCAGGGTCCATGAAGTCTATTATTCCTGGACTACGGACGAGTACCACCTGTATTTCGGTGGAGATTACCCCTACCATGATTTTACAGTGATCATCCCGGGGAACCAGGCCAGGCGATACGACAGGTATCCTGATATGTATTTCGAAGGCAGGTATATGTGGGTAACCGGACTGCTAAGTACTTACGAAGGAAGGCCTGAACTGATCGTAAGGAGAAGAAGCCAGATACATATATATTAATAGCGTATATAGAGTTAAGAGTAGATTCTAAATAAAAAGGGGCTGTCCCACCAAGACAGCCCCTTTTTTACGGTAAAATAATGGTGGAGTAATTACAATCTCGTAAATTGGTTTTCGGTTTCGAGACAACAAGTTTAATTCACCCTTAAAATAAGAAAACCATGAGAAAATTACTGAGTTATATTTTTTGCTCTCTCATTATTGTTTTGCTGAGTTCATCAGTAGGATTTTCACAGAAGTGGAACAGAAAACAGAAAGATGTCTGGTCAGTTGTTGAAACAAATTGGTCCGACTGGAAATTCGGAAATGCAGGAGCCGTCAAGGCATCCTTACATGATAGTTACCAGGGATGGAGTAACGACCAACCCTTTCCTATGGGAAAAAACGAGGTAACATCGATGTATGAATGGATGACTGCTAATTCAGAGATTCAGTACTTCATGCTAGACCCGGTACGAATTGTGGTCATGAAAGATGTTGCCGTAGTACATTATTTTTTTACTTTTTTAAGCCAGCGCACCGACGGTGATGAAACCATAAATGAAACCATGTCAGGAAAAAACGCTGAAACCTATATCAAGAAAAGTAGAAAATGGCTGTTGCTTGGAGGAATGACTATTTTGGATGATGATGATAACGATGACAACAATTAATAATATGCGCTTGCTGATTAATTACCTGAATAAGGGCTTAGCGCCCTGATCCAGATACCATTCCAGTGTTCCCCAGGCAGGTTTGATATGTGCGGCTGGGTATTTTTCTGATCCTCTCCTGTCTTCAAGGATACTGGCCAGGATGCTGGCCTTTTCAGCGCCTGTTATCATAAAACAGACCCGGTCTGCATTGTTGATCACCGGTCCGGTTAGGGTTATCCTCTGCTGTCCTGTCCCTGGATGCCTGGCCACCTCACAAATACGACCGGAATGCAGCAAATCCATCTGGTCGGGGAATATGGAAGCTGTGTGTCCATCAGTACCCATGCCCAAAAGGATCATGTTAAAACATGGCAAACCCTCCCTTGCGGGCAATTGTGACCGGAGCATTGCTTCATACCTCTCTGCTTCCGCATAGGGTTCCTCCTCTCCCATCATCCTGTAGACATGTGCATAGCTGAGTGATAATGGACGAAACAAAGTATCATCCGTCATCCGGTAATTGCTTTCAATATGGTATGCGGGCACACAACGCTCATCAACCCAGTAAAAATTTACCTGTTCCCATAAACCGGGATCATCAGTGCACGATACAATTTTCTCAAATAAGACACTGGGCGTAGATCCGCCTGAAAGGGCAATGTTGAAAGGTTTACCAGCCCGGATGGATTCCCTGGCAAGCTTGATCACCACTTCAGAAAGTGAAACGGCCAGTTCATCTATGGATTTAAAGGTATGGATCACAGTTCGCAATAAATGCCATCATCAGTAAGGTTCTTATGTGGATATCTCCAGGTCAATCCTTTTTCCTCTATCAGGTCATCTGCTTCTTTGGGTCCCCAGGTACCTGCCGGATAGCCATACAGGGCATGATCAGGGTTATCCTGCCAGTATTTCAAGATGGGATCCACAAAGCTCCAGGCACATTCCACGGCATCTCCCCTGGCATATAATGTCGAATCACCAAGCATGCAATCATGTAATAGCCTTTCATAAGCAGCAGGCAGGTAGACATCTGACAGATCCGAATAATGAAAATCCATGTTTACCGTCTGGACCTTGTATCCGGCACCGGGGACCTTCATACCATATTTTATCAGCAGGCCTTCATCCGGTTGAATCCTGATAATCAATTTATTCGTATCGACTTCATCGGTCTGGTGGCCGGAGAAAATATGATGCGGGGTTGGTTGGAAATGGACCACAATCTCTGTTACCCTGGTGGGTAGTTGTTTGCCGGTCCGGACATAAAAAGGAACATCTTTCCAGCGCCAGTTATCTATATAAAACTTAATCCCAAAATAAGTCTCTGTTCGGCTGTTTGGATCCACCCCTGTTTCCATCCTATAACCTTTGGCTGACTCTCCCCCTATCATGGATTCCGTATATTGCCCCCTGATCACATTGTTGACGAGGTCCTGCTCGCTCAATGGACGCAGTGATTCCAATACCTTTACTATCTCATTCCGAATGGAACTCGAATCTGCCCAGACCGGGGGCTCCATGGCTACCAGGGCGACCAACTGCAACATATGGTTCTGAAACATGTCACGCAAAGCCCCGGACCCCTCGTAGTATCCACCCCGATCCCCTACCCCTATGCTTTCAGCAGCAGTGATTTCAACATGGTGTACATAGTTCCTGTTCCAAATAGGTTCGTATATGGAATTAGAAAAGCGGGTGACCATTATATTCTGTACAGTTTCCTTGCCCAGGTAATGATCAATCCTGTATATCTGTTCTTCATCAAAGACCTCTCTGAATTGTTTGTTCAATTCCCTGCTTGATGCAAGATCATACCCGAATGGTTTTTCGACGATGATCCTTCGCCAGCTGTTCTTATTCCTTGCCAGTCCCTGGCCAGCCAGGCTGTGTGCCACTTTTGCATAAAGGCTCGGGGGAGTGGCGAGATAAAAAATGTGGTTGTTCCCGGTATCCAATAATTGATCCAGTTCATCCAGCTTGTTTTTCAGCCTGGTGTATTCAGCTGGATCCGCTGTATCAATGGATACATAATAGAGGTAATTCAGGAATTGCTTTACCCTGGCAGGATCTGCATCATCTCCCGAAAAAGTCTCCAGGGCATCTCTCATGTGATCCCGGAATGATTCATCGGTAAACTCTTTCCTGCCTGTTCCCAGCAGGGCAAAGTTTTCAGGCAGTAAATCCTGGAGGTAAAGATTGTAGATGGATGGGATCAGCTTTCGCCGGGCAAGATCCCCTGACGCTCCAAAAATCGTCAGGATATGTGGGTCTGCTTTTTGCATATCCAAAAATAGACCAATAAACCCAAAAAGCCTACACCCAAAAGTTAAAGGTTTGCTAATTAAACTGCCTCAAGTACCCTATTCACTTTCTCTGTAATGGCCCGGCTGATCTCCTGCATTTCACCCTCCATGAGTTTGGACATGGTTTCATGTGGATTCATGGCCAGAACCTCTGTGCCTCCTTCCACTTCCTGCACGACAAAGTTGCAAGGGAGAAGGGTTCCAATTTTATCATCAACGGTCAGGGCCTGGTGAGCGTATTGCGGATTGCAGGCACCCAGTATGAGGTAAGGCCTGAAATCCACATCCAGTTTCTTTTTGAAGGTTTCCCGGACATCGATCTGGGTAATGACGCCAAATCCCTCCTTCTGAAGCTCTTCAACTACCTTATCAACGGCGTCCGAAAAATCCAAACTGATCTTTTTTGCTAAATAATATGCCATATTTACTAATTTATCTATCTATATCGATATAAAGATACATATTTTCTTCGTATTAAGGTTTGCCCCCATTAACTATATCCGCTGTCGCTATGGTACTGCTATAGTTTACTGAGTATGCTTCAAAGAAACCAATGGCACCAATTTCGAAATTGGTACGGATATTGGCCGGGGGACCGCTAAAAAGGGGTGTTTGTGTTCCGACCTGACTCTGGGCTTCAATAATATAATTGTAATATTCCTCGGTGATCCCGTTGATCTCAAAGGTGATGGTATCTCCCACTTCAACTACTTCATCCGGTTTATCAGTACTAAGGAACTGCGAAGGGATCCCGTAGGTGTAATT
>CAZXOJ010000190.1:0-8249 GCA_964642325.1 uncultured Bacteroides sp.
TGGCGAAAGATGCTGATGCGTTGCAACACATACACGCATGTCTGGGGCCCGCCTGATGGAAGATTTTTACAAATCATTAAAACGAGGCAGATCAAAGGCAGAGGCACTGCGTGAAGCTAAATTGGATTTCCTTAAGAACGCTGATAATCTAAAAGCCCATCCATATTTCTGGTCAACTTACGTTGTGATCGGTGATTCCAGTCCCTTATTCAAAAAGAATTTAAGCTACCTCTACTGGCTTGGTGCTATTGTATTGATCGGGGCTTTGGGATTATTACTCTACATCCGGAAACAAAGAATAATTAAAGGTAGAGAAGCTTTCAAGCCCGATTCTTTATTATCCTGAAATTATTTCATCGTTCCCTGATTTAAACGTTTTCATGCTAGGTATCAGTTTCATCCCATAGATCCGGATACTGCGGATCCTTCTTTATCATCTCAATAAGCTTGTCCTTGCAATTATGTTTCCTTTTCTTCACGTAATTCTCGCTCTTAAAGTTCAGTGCCTGTGCAATTTCTTTCTGGGGGATGTCTCTTGCTGTTAGTTTCAGGATGTTCTGGCAGTCTTCAGGGAGTTGTTTAAAGTACTTCTGGTAAAGGGTCATTTTCAGATCTTCATTGCTGACTTTAAATGGCTCATCTTTAAGTTCAATAAAACTTTGCTGGTCCTGGATCTTTTGATCCTCATACTTCTGGTTCCTGAGGTGCTTCAACCAGACATGTCTGGCAATAGAATAGATAAATGTCTTAAAGCTGCTATTCAGTAGGAAATGTTCCTGTTCTTTAACTTTGCGAAAAATAATAATGATGCATTCCTGGAAAATGTCCTTTGCATCATCGGGAGATCCGCTATTGGTAATAATAAAGTGGTGAACGGTAGGATAATAGTTTTTATAGATATATTGCAATACGCAGTTATCGCGGGCCTTGATCCCCTCTATAATTTCCTCAACCGAAAATTCACTCACAATATAGCGTGTTCAGGAGTATTAAGGCGTAAAACTAAAAAAAAAACACTAACTGCTTGGAGATCAAATGACATATTTGATGCATTGAGCAGAGAGGAGTGGTATTACAGGGCCATTGATTGTTCTATAACCTGCTGCTCTTCAGTATTATGACCAAAAAGAGTTAGAGAAATAAAGTCTGTCTAAACCGGTTTCCCTCGAACCATTTCTCAATTAGGACAAGTAACATAATCCCTCCAGAACCAAGGATTATCCATGTCAGGGTGGAATTACTGAAATCAATGAAATGCAACTTTTCCAGGTTTATCTGTGGCAGGCTGAAATTCCAGCCCAGGTTCTCAGACAACCAGCTCTGTGAAGAAGGTTCACCGCTTGATCCGGTTATAATTATCAAGAACAGGACAATAACTAGAATGCTAATCCCAATCCAACCGGCCATGCTGATTAGAGGTTTGCTCATGAATACAGGTGTTACTGACTCAAGCTCTATACGGTCCATTACGTTTGATGTAAAGTCCGCTGGTGGATTACTCATCTCAAAATCCTTCATGATCCCGGAGATGAGTTGGTCTTCTTTTATTACTCTTGCACTCATAACAGATTATATATTTCTTCTTTTAAATAACTCTGTAACACCGTCAACATCTTTTTCCTGGCTCTGAATAATTTAACCTTGGTGTTAGTTTTGGTTAACCCGGCAATTGATGCAATCTCATCCAGGTCCTTCTCCTCATAATAATACAAAATTACAAACATTTTTTCATCTCTATCCAGGGAATCCAGTGCCTTTTCCAGATATTTTTTACGCTCATCTGCTGAAAGTGTGTCATAATTCTCTTTGCTCTCCAAATATAGCGTATCCGATATATTGGGCTCATCCAAAGAAACTCTGCCGGCTGGTTGTTGTCTCAATCTTGAGATGGCTGTATTATAAACAATCCTATACAACCAGCTGGAAAATTTTGCTTTCCCTTTAAAGCTGGCAAGAGACTGATACGCCTTTATAAATGCATCCTGTGATATCTCCTCAGCCTCTTCCCTGTCTTTTACCAGCCTTAGCGCAAGAGAATATACCATCGTTTTATATTTATCGACCAGATATGCAAATGCATTACGGTCTCCTTCAAGAACTTTGGTGATGTAAATATTGTCTTGCTGATGTTCCACCATAACTATGACGCTAAAATGAGAATCTGGTTACAAGTTGTAACCGGTATAAAAAACCAGCGTCTTAAGATTGAATTCAAATTTATTAACTAAATCTTAAAAATCATGAATGCAGGTGAAGTAATTGTTCCGGTTGTTATATTCTTGGTAATTTTTGGTATTTTCTATTTATACTATAGCTCCAGGAATAAGGAGCGTATGGCGCTTATTGAAAAAGGGGCTGAAGCCTCAATATTCTTTGGACCGAAATCTGAGAGATCAGAAAAATCAGGAAAATGGATCCTGACAGTCGGGGTTCTCGCTATTGGTGTAGCCCTTGGCGTGCTCAGTGGGGCAGCCCTGGAAAGTGCCGGAATGGATGATGATGTAGCATTTCCTGCGTCAATCTTCCTGTTTGCTGGCATAGCGCTGGTCGCCGCCTTTTTCCTGAGCAAAAAGGTAAACGGAAATAATTAATTAGGGTTAAACATTTCCTGCTTCCTCCCTGTTGTAATTCCTGGTAAGGGATTATGGCAGGGAGGTTGTTTTTTTACAGACTCCCGGAATATTTAATAAATTTGTTTGATGGTGCCTGATACCAAAATGCAAATTAACCTTTTAAACCATGAATTTTATTACACAGTGGGTGGATAAACTGGAGCAGCTGTTGACTACCAATATGCCTGAGGGAATTGGAATAGCTACCCGGACTATCATTGTTGCGGTAATCATTTTCTCACTGGCCATCCTGGCGGATCTGATAACACGTAAGATCATTATATCCGGAATTACAAAGTTGGTTCGCAAAACCAAAACTAAACTTGACGACATTCTTCTCCAGCAGAGAGTTTTTCATAAAATTGCCCATATTGTCCCCGGTCTTCTGATTTACGGCACTGCAGAATTTATTTTCTCCGATTATCCTGTGCTGAGTGATATTGTCACAAGGCTTGCACTCATCTCTATTATCATTATTCTACTCCTGGCCATTGATTCATTCATTAATGCCCTCCATCAAATTTACCTTACCATGCCTGTTTCTGAAGGCAGACCGATAAAAGGATATGTACAGGTAGTAAAGATCATTATATATTTTATTGCCATAATCATGATCATCGCAGTACTGGCGAAAGAATCGCCCAACAAACTGCTGACTGGACTAGGAGCGATGGCCGCGGTCCTGATACTGGTCTTCAGGGACACTATCCTGGGATTTGTAGCAAGTATTCAGCTTTCAGCCAATAAGATGGTTAAACCTGGAGACTGGATCGCAATGCCAAGCCATAATGCTGATGGACCTGTAATTGACATATCTCTGAATACGGTCAAGGTTCAGAATTGGGATAAAACCATTGCTACTGTACCAACATATGCACTGGTTTCAGAATCTTTTAGAAACTGGAAAGGGATGGAGGAATCCGGAGGCCGAAGGATCAAGCGGTCTATAAACATTGACATGAACTCTGTCCGTTTTGTAGATGATGAAATGGCTGAGAAATTTAAAAAGATACAAGTCCTGAGTGACTATCTAGTAAACAAGGAGGAAGAGCTCCAGAAATACAATGAAAAACATAAGATCGATGGAACAATCCTGGTAAATGGGCGACGTATGACTAACCTGGGGACTTTCCGGAAATATGTTGAGGAATATTTACACCGTCACCCGAAAATCCATAATGATATGACTTTCCTGGTCAGACAGCTCCAGCCTGACGAAAGAGGATTACCAATTGAGATTTATGTTTTCAGTAATGACCAGGAATGGGCGAATTATGAAAGTATCCAGTCGGATATTTTTGACCATATTCTGGCAGTGATCCCTGAATTTGATTTAAGAGTCTTCCAGAGTCCAAGTGGTAGGGATTTCCAGAATCTTGCCTCTCAATAAACCTTCAAATTACCAAACTGTAAGCATATTTCAAATTTTTTCTGAAGTTTCTGATAATTTCTTGAATTGCGATTATAAATTGTTATTTTTATAGCCTATTTATCACGAATCTTTCACTCTCTGGATATGAAATTGGAGGAAAACTTTCAAATTGATAGTTTGGATAAGAAGATCATCAAAATGATCACGAAGAATGCCAGGATACCTTACCTGGAGGTAGCGAGGGAATGCAATGTTTCCGGAGCCGCTATCCACCAGCGGATACAGAAGCTTTTCAGGATGGGAGTTATCACGGGATCAAAATTCACAATTGAGCCAAAAAAAATCGGTTACAAGACCTGTGCCTACATGGGGATTTTTCTGGAACAAGCCAGTCTATATAATGATGTGCTGCAGGAATTAGAAAAAATTCCGGAAATCACACAGTGCCATTTCACAACAGGTAATTATTCTGTATTCATCAAGATTTTTGCGAAAGACAATGAACATCTTAAATCTATCCTGAGTGATAAGATCCAATTGATCTCCGGTATTGCCAGGACAGAAACATTTATCTCGCTTGAAGAAGGATTTAATCGTTCTATACCTATTGATTAATCCTGTGTTCTCTGCCTGATAGCTTCATACATTAACAGGGAGGCTGCAACGGAAACATTCAACGATGAAATGTTACCAAAAAGGGGAATAGAGACGAGATCGTCACACATCTTCAGAACTTGAGCCGAAATGCCCTTCTCTTCTGATCCCACAATGATGGCAACCGGATCCCTTAAGCTGGTTTCATAAAAAGTGAGTTTTGACTTCTCCGTCGCTCCCACTACTCTGATCCCGCTATTCTTGAGGTACCCGACTGCTTCAGTCAGGTTATAATGTCTGCATACGGGGATTGATAACAATGCTCCTGCAGAAGTTTTTACAGAATCTTCATGTATCCTGGCAGCTCCCATATGCGGGATGATCAGGCCGTCCACTCCTGCACATTCTGCAGTGCGTGCTATGGCTCCGAAATTACGGACATCAGTGATGCCGTCAAGCACCATTAGCAAAGGTACCCTGCCCGACTCATAGACCATCGGTATAAGCTTCTCCATGTCATGATAGAGAATGGGAGATATCAGGGCTACAACACCCTGGTGATTTTTACGGGTAAACCGGTTCAGCTTCTCAACAGGTACAAACTGATTAGGGATACCAGCTTTTCTTGTTAGGTTCAGTAATTCTGAAGAGTGTTCCCCCCGGAGACCTTTCCTGAAAAAAATCCTCTCCAACTCCTGTCCTGATTGGATCGCCTCTGTAACAACCTGTATGCCAAAAATGATTTCTTTTTGTTTTCCCAAGATAATATCCCCTAAATACTTTCTGTGTAGAATATCTTTCCACTTCTCCAATCCCTTACAGCCTGGACCCACATGGAAGTAATGAAATTCCTTTCCAACATGAAATCGTTCTGGGTATATGGACTTGCATGCCTGGAGAAGGTAAATTGGAGCGGTTCTCGGCTTTTTTTCCTGTAATAGACCCAAATCTCGGTATCTCCTTTTTTGGTCAGGATGTTAGGTGGCCCATAGACAATGAACATCATCCCTCGATCTGTTTTCCATCCCTCCTTGTAGGAAGTAAAGAAGTAATTGGCGAAAAATACCCTATTGTAATAAACGCGTATTAATTCCCTGGCAGTCTGCACATTCCCGGCAGACTCCAACCAGAAATTATCCACTGCAAGTTTCTTATTCGTCTGGTTGGTTAATTCATTAAACTCAACAGAAGAAGCCAGGTAAGCCATTGGACCGATCATATCAGAAACAGTAGCTACCCGTGGATAGTTATCCCCGAAATTGAAGAGGGATAATCCACCAGGTTTGTATGGATCCACCTGGATATGATACATCCCCACTAGTGGAAGGGTGACCCTCGTAGTGTCGCTGTAAGCATAAGCAAATATACTGTCAGGGACAAAATCAGGCCTGGTTGAACTTAGATTGGTAACCGGGGGCCTTGGCAGGGGCGTCATATTCCGGTAATACTTAACATATACTGTATCAACGCCTTTCCGGTTGTATTGTACATGGAAATATTCACCTGTCTGGAATACACGATCGAATGAGGGATGACCACCCGATCCGGTCACCATATAATTCTGGCCTGTATTTACCGTACTGCGGTCAATATGAATATAATTTGATGTACCCTTTCTCCTGAGCAAGTCTGTGGTGGTTACCTTCAACATATACTTCTTACCCTCCATGGTCCGTACGGGCAAATTGGCAACAAAGACATTTTTAACCTCATCCATTTTCAGGGTGAACTCTGTCGTAGTACTATCTGCCACAAGTTCACTTTCCTTACCATCAATAATTTCGGTCAAAACATAATTGATCTCCAGCTGGGACTGATATGTCTCTTCAGCATTTGCCTGGTTAAACAGGAGTTCCACCGGGTAAATTTTTATATAGAGCCTGGATTGAGATCTTGCCTCATGAAAGACGATAAATTCGGGATGTAATGGAGAACTGGTAGGATTGTACAGGAATGCCATGTTCGACCTGGCTGTTTCCTGCTGTGGTTTGGAAACACAACCACTTACGGCAAGCAAGATAAATAACAATCCAGCTAAAAAATAACCTGGAATTCTCACAGCATGATCTTTCATCAAGGTAAAATTACTCAATTTCTGTCTTAATTTAATTTTTCCAGCGCAGTCTGATGCTTCTCCCAGCTTTGCATTTCCTGGAACAACTCAGACTTAAGTTGTTCATATTTCGTAAACACTGATTGATCCTTTATGTTCTCCGGATCATGCATCAATTGGTCCAGTGCCTCGAGCTCATCTTCAAGCCTGGCAATATTTTCCTCTGATTGTTCCACCTTTTTCTGTGCGCTCCGCTTGCGTTTCTCGAAATTTTTCTTCTTCTCATACTCCAGTTTATTACTGGAGTTTGGGGGGGGCCGGTCAGTACTCGCCTGTTTATCTGCTTTTTCAACCTCCTTAAGGCTGGATAACTTTTTTCTCTTGAGAAACTCATAAATTCCTCCGAGATGTTCCCTGACCTTTCTGTCCCCAAACTCATAGACCTTGTCAACCAACCCATCCAGAAATTCCCTGTCATGAGAAACTACAATTAAGGTGCCATCATAACGGAGGAGGGCATGTTTCAGGATATCTTTTGACCGCATGTCGAGGTGGTTGGTCGGCTCATCCAGGATCAGCAGGTTATATGGCTTCAACAGCAATTGTGCCAGGGCAAGTCTGGATCTTTCCCCGCCGGACAAAACCTTTACTTTCTTATCGATATCTTCACCATGAAAAAGGAAAGCCCCCAGAATATTCCTGGTCTGTGTCCTGATATCTCCGACTGCCACATCATCAATGGTTGAGAATACCGTTTTATTCTCATCCATGATCTCATCCTGATTCTGGGCAAAATACCCGATGTTTACATTATGCCCTATCTTCACGTCACCTTCATATGCCAGTTCCCCGACCATGATTTTTGAAAAAGTGGTTTTTCCTTCCCCGTTCTTCCCTACGAACGCCACTTTTTCCCCTCTTTCAATTGCCAGGTCTATATTTTCCAAAACGCATAAATCTTCATAATGTTTTGTCATCCGGCGGGTTTCAATCACTAAAGTACCCGACCTGGGTGCCGGTGGAAATTTTATATTAAAAGTGCGAAAATCTTCAAGTTCGATTTCAACCATGTCCATTTTCTCCAGCATTTTGATCCTGGACTGCACCTGTACAGCCTTTGTATTCTTATACCGGAAACGTTCAATGAACCGTTCTGTATCTTCAATCTTCTTTTGTTGGTTCCTGTATGTTGCGAGTTGCTGTTCTCTTCGCTCTGCCCGTATGGTCCTGAAGCTGGAATAGGAAACCTTGTAATCATATAATTTACCTAGTGATATTTCAATGGTACGGTTGGTTACCGTATCCAGGAATTTCCGGTCGTGGGATATCAATACTACTGCCCCATCGTATTCGGAGAGGTATTTTTCGAGCCACTCAATAGATTCAATATCCAGGTGATTGGTAGGTTCATCCAGTAACAGGACCTGGGGTTTGGATAATAAGATCCTGGCCAGCTCAATCCGCATTCTCCATCCGCCGCTGAATTCAGCTGTTTTCCTTATGAAGTCGGATCTACTAAATCCAAGCCCCAGCAGGGTCTGCTCAATACCTGCCTCATAAGAATTCCCGCCCATTAACTGGTACCTGTGCAATAATTCCGAATACCTGTCAAATAATT
>CAZXOJ010000191.1:0-8233 GCA_964642325.1 uncultured Bacteroides sp.
GATAAATCTGCTGTTGACCGTGCCAGGCAGAGGGCAGGGGATTATCTTCATGATGCAGGAATCTCATTGGAAACCGATAGAAAGTTTGTAGATAATGGTTTTCTCCTGGATGAGATCTTTCGCAAAGTGATGGATAATGCAAATTGCCGGGCTATAACCATCAATGGTTGTATGGGGACCATCATGCCATTGGCTGAAACATCTGCCTGCCTGACACTGAGCTTGCTGAATGATGCCGGGTATCTTGCATTCTGCGAATCGGATTTTGTCGTCATCCCTGCTGGCCTCCTGCTGGCTAACATATCCGGGAAACCGGTGTTCCTGAATGATCCTACTTATCCCCATGACGGGATAATCACCCTTGCGCATTGTACTGCTCCCAGGCGAATGGACGGCCGGAACCAGGAACCGGCAAGGATACTAACACACTTTGAGTCGGATTACGGAGCAGCGCCAAAGGTGGAGATGCATAAAGGACAGGTGGTTACAAACATCATTCCTGATTTTCAGGTCAATCATTACGTTGGACTAAAAGGGACCATTATTGATAATCCTTTCATGGATATCTGCCGCTCTCAGATTGATATTAGCTACGATGTTGACAGCCATACATTGGCCCAGCGAATGCCGGGATTTCACTGGATGACAGGATACGGGGATTATTTAAGGGAGACCGGTTATGCACTGAAACGGATAGGCATTGAATGGGAACAAATCTAATCAGGACACTTCAATCTCCAATTCCTTTTTCAGTGTATTTATTTTTTGTTCCAGTTTAGCTTTCTGAGCCTGATAGTCCTCCCGGGTTTCCAGTGAACCTTTCACACTGAAATAATATTTGATCTTGGGCTCGGTGCCGGATGGCCGTATGGAAACCTTAGTGTTGTCCTCGGTAATAAACTGGAGCACATTGGATTTTGGCAATGCAATGGGACTTGTATGGCCCGTCCGTAAATTTTGGGTTATACTGGCCTGGTAATCATGGATCTGCATCACCCTGGAACCAGCCAGTTCAGATGGAGGGCTTTCCCGGTAGCCCTGCATCATCCCTGCAATGAGTTCTGCACCCGATTTCCCCTTCTTAACGATAGAGGTTAATGCCTCATGGTACAGTCCGAATTCCAGGTAAATATCCAGCAGTAATTCATACATGGATTTGCCCTGAGACTTCGCCCAGGCAGCCGTTTCGGCAATTAAGGCACATGACATTACGGCATCTTTATCGCGTACAAAGTCCCCCGCTAAATACCCATAACTTTCTTCTGATCCTACAATGAATTCATTTTTTCCCTCCTGGCGCTGCATGATATCAGCAATGAATTTAAAGCCTGTCAGTACATCGAACATTTCCACACCGTATTTCCGGGCAATGTCTGCCAGTAATTCCGTGGTGACAATGGTTTTGGCCACATATTGACGGCCGGTCAGTTTTCCGTTTTCCGACCACTTCCTGATCAGGTAATAATAGAGCAGGGATCCGGTCTGGTTACCATTCAGCAATATCAGTTTACCCTGCTCATCACGTATGGCAATTCCCACCCGATCAGCATCCGGATCGGTAGCCATCACCATTTTAGCACCTGTTTCTTCCGCTTTTTGCAGGGCCATTGCAAGGGCTGCAGTTTCCTCGGGATTGGGTGAATGTACGGTTGGGAAATCCCCGTTTACCTCATCCTGTTCAGGCACATTGATCACCTGGGTGAACCCGAATTTTTCCAGTGCCATGGGCACCAGTTTTACACCGGTTCCATGAATCGGCGTATAAACAATTTTCAGATCATGTTGTTTCCGGATGGCTTCGGGGGAGAGGGACAGGGTCGCCACCTTGTCTATATACAGATCATCAAAGGATGCCCCGATGCTTTCAATCAGTCCCGGATCTCCTTCGAATTTTATTTCATCTATGGATGAGATCCTGTTAACCTCATCAATAATGTTCTTGTCATGGGGGGCAATGATCTGTCCCCCGTCATCCCAATAAACCTTGTAACCATTATATTCTTTTGGATTATGGGAGGCGGTTACGACAACGCCGGACTGGCATACGAAATGTCGGATCGCAAAGGAGAGTTCAGGTGTCGGTTTCAGCTCATCGAATAGATAGGCCTTGATACCATTGGCAGCGAAGATGCGTGCAGTTGTTTCTGCGAACAGGGGACTGTTATTGCGGCAGTCATAAGCGATGGCAACCTTGATCTGCGGGAGGTCCCTGAAGCAGGCCAGGAGATAATTACACAGTCCCTGGGTAGCCATGCCCACTGTATATATGTTCATCCGGTTAGTGCCGACACCCATGATGCCACGCAATCCACCGGTGCCAAACTCCAGGTTCCTGTAGAATGATTCGACCAGTTCTTGCTCATCATTCTTTAGCAGATACTGTATACGCTCCCTGGTCTCATCATCAATATGGCTTTCCAGCCACGAACCTGCTTTTTTCTTTACTTCATTTAACAGGGCTTCTTTTTCCATCGAATGAAATATTAAGTGGTTAATTTGTCAATACAATCCTTTAGGCTATCCTTCCAATGCGGTATATGAAGGTCATATTCACCCATAATTTTTTTCTTGCTCATGACAGTGTATCGGGGCCTCACTGCCTTGGTTACATAATCTTTTGATTCGACCGGGATGATCTTGCATCCACTTCCGGCAATATCTATGATGGATGTCGCAAATTCATACCAGCTGCACATTCCCTGGTTTGAATAGTGGTATATATCATGCCTGGGTGAATTTTCCTGTTTGATCTCCATCCGGATCATTTCCAGGATGGCAGAGGCCAGGTCACGTGCATAGGTAGGACAGCCTGTCTGGTCAAATACCACATTCAACCGTTCCTTTTCGCCTGACAGCCTGAGTATGGTATTTACAAAATTGTTACCAAAAGAAGAATACAACCAGGATGTGCGGATAATAATCCCCTTGCCGGATTGATGCAGGGCCTCTTCCCCGTGAAGTTTACTTTTCCCGTAAACAGTTTGAGGATTCACCGGATCAGTTTCCAGGTAAGGGTGATTTTTTTCACCATCAAAGACATAATCTGTGGATATATGGATCAGCTGTATCCCGCGTTCAGCTGATACCTTCGTCAGGTACCCGGTGGCATCTGCATTCAACCGTTCTGCCATCTCTCTTTCATCTTCGGCCAGATCAACCGCAGTGTAGCCGGCACAATTCACGATGAATTTCACCGGCATGCTGTCAAGAAAGCTCTGGATATCATGGGCGCGGGTAATGTTAAGTTCCTCCAGGTCAGTGAAGATGAATGAAATCTCCGGGAATTGGCTGGAGATCTGCTGGATCTCACTGCCGAGCTGTCCTTTGCATCCAGTTATCAGTACCGGCGTCATTGGTATTGAAAATTCATGGTTGCTTTCTGCAGGGAAGGCATGGCAAGATCCCGCCCGGAGAGGATCCTGTCTTCCGGTTTTACCTTCCAGTCTATCCCGATCTCAGGATCATCATAACGGATTCCTGTTTCGAAATCGGGTGCATAAAATTCATCACATTTATACAATACTACGGCCTCTTCACTCAACACTGAGAATCCGTGCGCAAATCCCCTGGGTACGAGCATTTGCATTTTATTCTCTGCGGATAGCTCAACCCCTTTCCATTGCAGGAAGGTGGGAGAATTTTTTCGCAAATCAACGGCTACATCCCAGATGCTTCCCTCGAGGACCCTGACAAACTTGGTCTGTGCCTTGGGCTCAAGTTGGTAATGGAGTCCACGTACCACCCCATACAACGATTTGGATTGGTTGTCCTGGATGAAATGGAAGGGATGACCCACTTTCTCCAGATCAGCCTCGTTGAAGCTTTCAAAAAAATACCCGCGTTCATCCTCGAAGATTTTGGGTTTAATCACCAACAATCCGGCTATGCCTGTTTCCCTGATTTCCATTTATTTGTCAAAAGTAAAAGTGAAGATCTTCTCTTCAGCTATGTTCATCAAATACTGTCCGTACTGGTTTTTACTAAGAGGCTCGGCAAGCCTGATCAATTGTTCTTTATCTATATAGCCACGCTTGAATGCGATCTCTTCAATACAAGAAACTTTCAGACCCTGTCTCTCTTCAATGGTATAGATATAATTGGATGCCTGTAGCAGGCTTTCATGGGTTCCAGTGTCGAGCCATGCCATGCCCCGTCCCATGATCCGTACTTTTAGCCTTTCTTCCTCGAGATAGATCCGGTTCAGGTCTGATATTTCCAATTCTCCACGTGCGGATGGCTTTAAAGACCTGGCCTTGTCAATGACATCATTGCCATAGAAATACAGTCCCGTTACAGCATAATTACTCTTGGGCTGTTTTGGCTTCTCTTCAATGGTCAGGGCTTTCCCATCAGCATCAAAATCAACCACCCCGTATCTCTCAGGATCAGTTACATAATAACCGAATACCACAGCCCCATCATCCAGGGCGGCTGTATCGAGGAGTACCTTTCCAAATCCATGTCCATAGAAAATATTATCCCCGAGGATCATGCATACAGGATCACTGCCTATAAAATCTTCACCGATAATAAATGCCTGTGCCAGTCCATCCGGGGAGGGCTGGATCTGATAGTTAAGGTTCAGTCCCAATTGTTGCCCGTTCCCCAGCAGATCTTCATACAGGTGTATATCCTCCGGTGTGGAGATGATCAATATTTCGCGTATGCCTGCCAGCATCAATACAGACAGGGGGTAATATATCATGGGTTTATCATAGACCGGGATGATCTGTTTTGATATGCTTTTTGTCAGGGGGTAAAGCCGTGTTCCGGCACCTCCTGCAAGAATGATTCCTTTCATTTTTCGATGGTTTCTTTGAAATAGTCAATTGTTTTCTGTAAGCCTTCTTCCAGTTTTATTTTGGGTGTCCAGTCATCCAATAACCTGTTGGCCAGGGAAATATCTGGTTGTCGTTGTATGGGGTCATCCTGTGGAAGTGGCATGTATGTAATCTTTGATTTACTACCGGTCATGTCGATGACCAATTCTGCCAATTCCTTGATGGTGAATTCCCTGGGATTCCCAATATTTACAGGCCCGGCAACATCGTCCTTGGTACCCATCATTCGCGTCATCCCATCCAGAAGATCATCAATGTACTGAAAGCTGCGGGACTGGGAACCATCACCGTAAACTGTAATGTCCTTACCCCGCAGGGCCTGGACAATAAAATTGGAAACTACCCTTCCGTCATCCGGGTTCATCCTTGGGCCATAGGTATTAAATATCCTGACGATTTTTACCCTGACCTTATTCTGCCGCAGGTAATCCATGCACAATGTCTCAGCACATCGCTTGCCCTCATCATAGCAGGAACGGATACCAATGGGGTTTACATGTCCCCAATATTCCTCTGACTGCGGATGGACCTGTGGATCACCATATACTTCGCTGGTGCTGGCCTGGAGTATCTTGGCTTTTACTCTTTTGGCAAGGCCCAGCATATTGATGCTACCCATCACGGATGTTTTGATGGTTTTGATGGCATTGAACTGGTAATGTTCAGGTGATGCGGGACAGGCAAGGTTGTAGATCTCATCAACCTCCATGAAATAGGGCATAATGATATCATGCCTGACAAGTTCAAAATAAGGGTGGTCAATCAGGTGGATGATATTCTTTCTAGAACCGGTAAAGAAATTATCCAGGCAGGTAACTTCAAAACCATATCCAAGGAGGCGTTCACAGAGATGGGAACCAATAAAACCGGCCCCACCTGTTACCAGGATTCTTCTCATATCAGGCAGTTTAGTCTACATTGCGGCCAATCCCGTAATAGATTATGCCGTTTTCTTTCATTTCAGCAGGATCATAAATATTCCTGCCGTCAAACACCACAAGTTCTTTCATCAACTTCTTCAGCAGCACATAATTTAATATCCTGAATTCTGACCATTCAGTGATTAGTATCAGTCCATCTGCATCAATCAATGCCTCATACCGGTCTTTGGTGTACTCAATTCTGTCACCCATGATCATTTTGAACTCTTCCATGGCTACGGGGTCAAAAGCCTTTATACGGCAGCCAGCCTTCAGCAATTCAGAGATTACAACTGCAGCAGGGGCTTCACGGGTATCATTGGTATTGGGCTTGAATGAGAGTCCCCATACCGCCAGGGTCTTGTCCTTTACCGATTCTTTGAAATGTGAATTTATTTTCCCTACAAGGATGGTTTTCTGGTATTCGTTCACCTCATCAACAGATTGCAGGATCCGCATGGGATATCCGTATTCAAGTCCAGTATTAATCAAGGCCTTCACGTCTTTCGGGAAGCATGAACCCCCATACCCTGCACCTGCATATATGAATTTGTTGCCGATCCGGCTGTCGCTTCCTATACCCCTCCTGACCATGTTAACATCAGCCCCGGTCCGCTCACAGAGATTGGCAATATCATTGATGAAACTGATTTTGGTAGCCAGCATGGCGTTGGCGGCATATTTGGTCATTTCGGCCGATGGTATATCCATGAAGATAAGGGGATGCCCATTCAGGAGGAAGGGTTTGTACATCCGGTTCATTATCTTCTCAGCTCGTGGTGAGTCAATACCGATGACTATTCTGTCGGGTTTGAGGAAATCGTCAATGGCATCCCCTTCTTTCAGGAATTCAGGATTTGAGGCAACGTCAAACGGGATATCAACCTTCCGCTGGTCCAATACCTCCTGTACTGCACTCCTTACCTTTTCCGCCGTTCCGACAGGCACAGTACTCTTTGTTACAACCACGATATATTCAGTCATTAACTGGCCTACCTGCCGGGCTACTTCAATTACATATTTGAGATCTGCACTGCCATCTTCCCCTTGTGGAGTGCCGACGGCAATAAAGACAGCATCCGTTTCAGCCATTGCCTGCCGGTAATCTGTCGTAAATGTTAATCTTTTGGATTCCAGGTTTCTGGCTATAAGCCTGTCAAGTCCTGGTTCAAAAATAGGTACCTCCCCATTATTGAGCTTATTGATCTTATCAGCGTCGATATCCAGGCATACAACATCCAGACCTGTTTCAGCAAAACAGGTTCCGGTGACAAGTCCGACATATCCGGTTCCTACTACAGTTATTTTCATAATTCTTGCGGACCTAAAGATAGGCCTTTTCTCTAATTTTCAACAATGAGAAATATCAGGAATATTAACAGTTGTGGCTAAAATTAACAGCAAATTTTGACTGAAATCTGGCGCAATTAAGAATAAAGTCTTATTTTTGCACCTCAATTTACTATAAATATTGTCTAACTTACTAATTATTAATTATTTTGTTAAATGAGTGAAGAAACAAAAAGCATGGATGGGGAAAGCAAAAACAACCCTGAAAGTGCAGCAAAACAAGAAGTAGAAAAAGCGGATGAGATAGTAGCAGAAACTCCGCAGGAATCTGAAAAATCCAAAGAAACCAAGTCCAGCACAACCAAAGCCGGTACAACTGCAGCAGCCAGCGCCAAAAAAACCACCCCAAGACCCAGGGTTGCAGCAAGTGGGAAAAAAGTCGAATTGCCAGAAGAGCCAGCAGAAGCTGCCGAGGTAAAAGCAGAAACAAGCAAGGGTAAAGAAGAGACAGTAGAAGTTGCTGATGCAAAGGCAGAAGCAACCGAGTCCAAAGAGGAGAAAGCTGAAGTGGCTGATTTAATCCCTGATGCTCCTGCTAAAGCAGAAGCAGAAGTTGAAGCATCTGTGAAAGACGAAGAGTCCATTCCAGTTGAGGCGCAGTTAGCAGCTCCCACTAGCCTGGGGGACAGTGCAGGTGATTTTGACTGGGACAATTTTGGCAAGCAAGAAGATGTATCTGCGGATTCTGAAAGAGTCAAGTTTGAGAACCTGTATAATGAGACCCTTTCAACAATCGCTGAAGCTGAAGTTATTGACGGGACCGTAATTTCAATGAATAAGCGGGAAGTCGTTATCAATATTGGCTTTAAATCAGAAGGGGTTGTCAGCCTGAATGAATTCAGGTATAATTCTGAACTGACCATTGGTGATACTGTCGAAGTATATGTTGAGAGCCAGGAAGACAAGAAAGGCCAGCTGGTACTGTCGCACAAGCAGGCTCGCGCCATGCGCTCATGGGATAGGGTAAACGCTGCCCTTGATCAGGATGAGATCATTAAAGGCTATATCAAGTGCCGCACAAAAGGAGGTATGATCGTTGATGTATTCGGCATTGAGGCCTTCCTGCCCGGTTCGCAAATTGATGTAAAGCCCATACGTGATTATGATGCTTACGTAAGCAAG
>CAZXOJ010000192.1:0-8189 GCA_964642325.1 uncultured Bacteroides sp.
AGCACCGTTCCTTCAAAAAAACAGGTGGACGGGTAGAGGTAGATGGAATTCATGGTGGGGAGGTTGGGAGATGGACTCACAGGCAGTATATAATGCATGGTATGGTCATAATTCAGGCAGGGTATTACCTTCAGGTCGCAGACAAGATCATTTCCCAGCCAGCCCTCCCCGTTTATCAACAGCCCGTATTCCCCTATGGTCATTCCATAGACCACAGGAACTTCATGCATGCCTACAAATGACCTGTAGTTGGTATCCAATATGGGACCATCAACATAAAATCCATTCGGATTCGGCCGGTCAAGCAGGATGAGCTGTTTACCGTTTTCAGCACATGCCTGCATGACATAGAACAGGGTGGAGATATAGGTATAAAACCTTGCCCCTACATCCTGTATGTCAAAAATAATGGCATCCAGGTCTTCAAAGACTTCTGCTGATGGTTTCCTGTTCTTTCCATAAAGGGAGACCACCGGCAATCCTGTCTTTGTATCAATTCCATCCTCAATGAAAAGGCCGGCTTCAGCCTCTCCCCTGAATCCATGCTCTGGACAGAATACCCATTGGATCATGGCTGTCCCACTCCCGATGGATATCAGACTGTCTACCAAATGGATGCCGCCAATGTCCGATGTCTGGTTGGCCACGATACCAAGTTTTTTGCCCTGAAGCATTGGTAAATACATGTCGGTCCGCTCCGCCCCTGTCTGAATATCATCCTGTCCCCGGGAATGGCCGCATGAGAGTAGAATGGAGAGGCAAAACAGGGAAAGGACCATGAAATATCCAGGGATCCTGGAATGTAAATTTTCAGCCAGGGGAGTTCTCATCTTTTACTAGTTTATTTTTTTTTCTGATCTGATTGGCATTCAGTACGATCAGGGAAAGTCCGATCAGCAACATCCCTATCAGTGCAATGGCCTCAGGTTGTTCATTGACCAGGATAATCCAGCTCATTGCAGCTCCGAATACAGGTATCAGGAATTTCCAGACATTCAGTTCAGAGACTTTGATGCCCGGACGCCTTAGCAGGATAAACCAAATGCTGAAGGCGACAGCCGACATGAAACTCAGCCAGCCGAGAGATATATAATACTGGGGCTCATTGATCCCGAAGGATAGTCCCTCGAAAGGAATAGAAAGCAATATCAGTCCCAGTCCACCCGTCATCAACTGTGCAGAATTCAGCAGCAGGGGTGGCAGGCCGGATCTGTATTTCACCACAATGACATTTCCCATGCTTCCAGCCAGATTGGCCAGGATGAGGATCAGAATACCCCAGAATTCCTTCCCTTCCGCCCAGCTGAAACTCCCCCTGCTCAGGGCTATAATTACAACCCCTGTCATGCCCAGGCTGATGGATACCATGTTTCGCATGGAAAGTCTATCATCTTTTAAAAACAAATGGGCCAGGATGGCTGAGAACAGGGGACTGGCACCGATGATGATGGCAGTGATGGCAGCTGGCACAAGGCTGATACCCAGGTAAAACATCGTATACAAAAGAAAAGTCTGGAATAAGGCCAGCCTCAATACCTCTTTCCAGTGTTGCCTTATCAGTTTGATGGACTTAAACAGGTTGCCGCAGAATGGCAGGATATAGATACCGGATAAAAAGAACCGGAACCCCGCAAATTGTAATGGGGTGGTATATCTCAAACCGATCTTGACCCCAACAAAAGCGGTAGACCATAGGAGACAGGCGATAATGGCTAAAAATGTTGTACTTAAAACCCTGGAACGCAAAAGCTTTTCGTTTGTTTTGCCGGCATTCAGATTATATATTAACTTCAGCGCATAAAGTAACTCATTTTTTTGTGAATACTGAGATATTCATAGCCAGGAAGCTGATCTTCAGCAAAGATAACCGGAAAAGCATTTCCCGGTCCATACTGAACATTGCCATATTTGGGATTAGCCTGGGACTAGCGGTTATGATTGTGGCCATGGCAGTTGTCACCGGTTTCAAAAACGAGATCACCCGGAAAGTTGTCGGTTTTGCCGCCCATATCCAGATCCTGAATTTTGACTCAAACAGTTCCTATGAAACCCAGCCCATTAACAGCAATCAGGAATTTCTCAAGGAGTTGAGGGAGGATCCTTCCATTGCCAGTGTACAGGTATTCGCCACCAAGGCAGGCATCATCAAGACTAAATCTGACATACAGGGGGTTGTGCTGAAGGGGGTCGGTCCGGGTTATGACTGGGGATTTCTGAAGGATTACCTGCGGGAAGGGGAGATCCTCTCTTTCAGCGATTCCGCCCGATCCAACAAGGTTCTAATCTCCAGGCACACAGCCTCACTGTTAAAGCTAAACCTGAATGACGATTTCCTGATGTATTTTATCCAGGATCCGCCCAGGATGCGTCGTTTTACTGTGGCAGGTATTTTCGAGACAAGCCTGGAAGAATTTGATAAGGTATTCATATTTGGGGATGTCAGGCATATCCAGAAACTGAACGACTGGTCAGAAGAACAGGTAAGCGGTTTTGAAGTAAATATTACAAAATTCAGTGAACTGGACAGGCAGACCCTTAATGTTACGAACACAGTGGGCTTTGGCTTTGAAGAGGATGGATCAAGACTGAAAGTAGATAATATCCACGAAAAATATCCGCAAATATTTGACTGGCTAAACCTTCAGGATATGAATGTGCTGATCATCCTGATACTGATGCTTGTGGTAGCCGGCTTCAACATGGTATCCGGATTGCTGATACTGATCCTGGACCGGACAAATATGATTGGTATACTGAAGGCTCTTGGCAGTCCCAATGTCAGTATTCGAAAGATTTTCATGTACCAATCAGGCTTCCTCATCATCCGTGGATTATTCTGGGGGAACATCATTGGCATTGGCATTTGTCTCCTGCAGAAATTCACAGGCATCATGGAACTGGACCAGTCATCCTATTATCTTAACACAGTCCCGGTCAACCTGAACGTTTTACACATTATTGCCCTGAATCTGGGGACTGCCCTGGCCATTATCCTGATGCTGATCATACCCTCAATGATCATTTCCAGGATCAGCCCGGCCCGGGCTATAAGGTTTGAATAGGTGCCTGTTCCATGATAACAATGACCCGAAAAACGCCGGAAAATATTGAAATATTCATTGATCAGCTGACACTGGATTTGAAATCAATCCTGCCTGGCAGAAAGGCCCAGTATAAAATGGCCCCTCAACTCAGGTTGGAAAACCGGCATGGTTTTTACCTGAACGCAGCCGTAATGATCCTGCTATTCATCAGGGCTGGTTCCTGGCATACGGTCCTGATGAAAAGACCTGAATATGCAGGGGCACACAGCAACCAGATCAGCCTGCCCGGGGGAAAATCTGAAAAAAGCGATGCCAACCTGCAGGAGACGGCCTTGCGTGAGATCAGGGAGGAGATTGGCATAGACGATAAGCGGATCAGGATACTCGGCAACCTGAGCCGCCTGCATATTCCTGTAAGTGGTATAGAAGTCTTACCCGTGGTTGGATTTTACCCTGAAGAACCAGATTTCCAACCAGATCCATCCGAAGTAGCCTACCTGATTGAAGTCCCATTAGAAGACCTCCTGAATCCCCGTAACACCAGGGAGAAAATCAGGACACTCATGTGCAAGCTGGTCAAGGTACCTTATTTTGAAATTGGTGACGAGCAGGTCTGGGGGGCAACTGCCATGATCCTGTCTGAATTCCTGGAAGTGATCAGGACGGGAAAATCCTCACTCAGTTTATGATGTTCCTGTAGTGGTCATACCGGTCAAGTACCTGATTTACGTATTTAATTGTCTCTGTCCCACGACAATATCCATACTTTACAACCGGATCCCGGTAAAATTGGGGGTTTGTTTTTTTCAGCAGGTATTCATCTACACTATCATGCCATTTTTGCGGATCCCTTCCATTTTTATCTGCCAGCCTGATCGCATCAAAAACATGTCCTGGTCCCACATTATAGGATGCAAGTATGAACTTAATTCTTTCTTCCTTGTCAGGGATGGAGGTGATAAAACGTTTATCGAGCCAGCTGATAAACTGGGTTCCTGCATTGATCTGGTCTTTTGCGGTGGAATTCATGTTGATCCCAAACCTCCGGGCAGTGACAGGCATTAACTGCATCAGTCCGAATGCCCCCGCCCAAGAGCGGGCTCCTGGATCGAAGCGTGACTCCTGGTAAATCATAGAGGCCAGTAAACGCCAATCCCAGCCAATTTGTTCACTGCATTCCCTGATGTGGTCATCGTAGGCGGAGATCTTCCCACTGCTGAGGGTAAAAAGATCTGATTTCACAATACTTGCTGAGCGCTGGTTCTTAAAGTATTTATTATAGATCACCGCATACCTTGTAGATTTCCGGTACTGCCTGAGCCACTCATCGATTACCTCTTTCAACTCAGTAGCTTCTGAATTCACCGCCCATGCAAGGTTCTGTGGAAAACTGATGGCGGTCTGTATGTCAAGGTTGGGATAATAAGTCTGGTTTACCCTGGCCACATTCTCATCACAAACAGTATAGTCAATCTGCCCATCAGCCACAAGCATGATAAGTGTTTCCGCGTCTTCGGGGACATCCACAATTTGAATGGTATCACCAATTTCTTCTGTAAGGTTAAGCATCCTCCTGTAAAAGGCCGAGTAATGCTGGACATACACTTTTTTCCCGGCCAGGTCCAGCTGGTTCCTGATCAGTGCCCTGTCAACCCGGGAGGGAGACATTCTTTCCCAGTTTTCCGGCTTTCTCTGGATCAGCACCTGGCGAGTCTGTCCATGAGGGATAATAAAGTTAACCTGGCTCCTGCGTTGCTGTGTAACCGCAAGGTTCAGGGCAATCAAGTCACAATCACCCATGCGCAGACAGTTAAAGGTTTCCTCCAGGCTGCTGCTCACCACAACATCCAGCTTGATATTCATATGGTCAGCCAGGTCCTGTAACATATCATACTGGTACCCCATGGGTTGCCCGCGGTAGATAAAGTAATCCGTCGAATTATAATCGGTGATGGCAATAAGTTTTCCCTTTTCAAGGATCTCTGAAAGATCATTCACTTCCCTCCCGGAGATAACCCTTTCAGGCGTGTCCTTGCAGGTTGAAACTAACAGAATAAGGATGATTGGTAGCAGTCCCCGTATATATGTAAATCGCTTTAGCATGAGCGTTAAGCTTAATGCCAAATTATGAATTGCATCAGCACCATCAAAGCATTCTTTGACGAATGTCTTATTTATTTGGACGTATCAATCATAAAATGTCCACGATAATCCAAACCTGAATACTCTCCCGGGCATTGGATAATTCAATACATGGAAGTATCTCTTTTTAATCAGTCCGGCATATGGATGGTCATATCTGAGATAAAAGCGGGTCCTTTTCAACTTGGCCGTGAGGAATGGATTCAGGTATGGATAATTCCCTAATTCCATGATATCCTGGTTATAGAACATTCCGGAAGAAGGAGCAAGGGCGAGGGCCCGGTACCTGGTATAGTAATAGAGATCAAATCCTAGTTGGGCTGTCAGGGCATTCTTTACAATTGTAAATGAAATATAATTAGAGGTATAGTAGGAAAGGTCAGGCAATCTCACAACGTTGTTGTCACTGCTGAGCTGGTAATTAATCTGGTGATCAGAATGGAAGATCCCCGCACTGAAATGCTTATGCAGATCCAGGCCGATTACTGAAATCACCCCCCCATGTTGTGCCGGCATTACAGAATCAGTATGGTACACAAGGTCAGAAACCAGGGAAAGGTGGGCCCCGGCATCAAGCTGTATCGCTTCATTGCTTACCTGCAGTGATCCTCGGATATCTTTGATCTTCCTGAAATCATTATACCAGCGGAAATGGTTTGACTCATAGAAATTCAGGAAATGATCCGCTTCCTGTAATGAAAACTCACCCGAGATACTGATCCTGGATTTTCCCTTCTTCCCCTGGAATTCTTTTGTGATCTTTCCGCTTGCATTGAGGTCTCCTGCCCTGTATCCAATCAGGTAAAACCGCCCGTCAAAGATCCAGTCCCATCCCCCGCCAACGGTATGCATTACCGTGGCCCCCAGCTGGACATTATTATACTGGTAGTATTTATGATTCCTGTGAACGCTGGTATCCCCATTCGATACAAGGGTGTCATAGACGGTATTAAAGGCATATCTCACCCAATCATGGGAGATAAATGCCCTGGCCCCGAAATCGTTCTTACGGTGCGGGTTTTCATCAAGCATGAGCTGGAAGGTGTTCCTGAGAGATCTGAAATAGGTGGAATCCCTGGTCTGGTTGGGGTCAATAAAATAATTCGGGTAGAAATCCCGGTTCATATCTGTTATCTCATCCGTATAAAGCCTGTGGCTCCGTTGGTATTCAAGGGTATGTAGCAAAGAACCCGTTTTTACCGTCCTGTCCCGCCACTTTCGGAAACCGGTTTCGCTTGTCGTATCCGCTACCTGTTCTTCCTTGCCGAATTTATAACGCTGTGTAAAGTGGAACATCAGGCTTTTTATCCTTGAATCTGCATTTTCCAGTTTAATGTCATAGGCCTTTTCATCAATATTCTCATTGAAAAAGATGCTGTCATCAGCAATCCCCCCGTTCTCTTCTGCACTTGAATTGTTCACATGAAAACTTGAATGGAAGGAATAATCGTGTCCTGTGTAGGATCCAAACAAGTTGAAATTAGTCAACTTTGCTTTTTGCCTGCTGTAAAGTCCTCCTGAGGACAGCAGGCGGATATCAAATCCCACGTTAAGAAAAGGGGTAAGGTTCTGGGTATGTATGGCATGGAAGATATCTTCCCGTTTTTCCTTGTTGCCGAATGTTGAAGAATACTCCAGCAGGGTAAAAGGCTTAATAATATTAAAATAGGTATTGTTTTCCGGAGTATACAAATAGGGAGTAAACGGACGCATAAAGAAAAAACCCGGCCGTTTCTCCTGATTAAAGTAGATAAGATTCTGTGTTTGAAGTCCCGTATTACCCAGAAAAGCATTTGCTATACTATTGCTGAACACGGGATCGTAGATCTGGAACTGCGTCTTCATGGTATCAATCTCCTTATCCCGCATGACTGCAAAATCCTCAGTAAGGGACCAGATCTTTATAAAAGCTTTTGTCGTATCAGTCCGCTCACTGATCAAATTCTCTTCCGGGATTTCCTGGGAAAAAGCTAGATAAGGAAGTATTAATGCTGTTAAAAGGGATAAAATCCGCATCATGCAGTAAAAATAGCTGAAATAATAATTATAACGCCAAAAACACTCGTTTTGATATCGGGCGTGAATGACTGCAGAAAATTATTAATTTTATAACATGTTCAAAAAAGCGATCATCCAAGTACTGGCTGCGATCCTGCTTGTTGCAGCTGCCTGCCAGTCCGGCCCCACCAGTACGGTGCTTGTCTCAAAAGATTACGATAATAGATTTGCAGAGTGGCTGCCGATGGCGGGCAGACAATGTAACCCTGTCAATATGTATACGGTAAGCACTGATTCAATAGATTACTATTTATCTATGGCAGATGGGATCATTATTTCCGGGGGACCCGATGTCAATCCCGTGATTTACGGTAAAGCATCGGAAACAGAACGTTGTGAATCCATTGACAACCGCCGGGATAGTCTTGAACTAAGGATGATCAGTTATGCCATGGAAAATAATATCCCGCTGCTGGGAATCTGCCGCGGACACCAGATATTGAATGTGGCTAATAAAGGGAGCCTCATCATAGATATACCATCTGATTATGATACCACTGTCATCCATCGGAAAGGGGGAGACCATATGGTAAGGATCGTTGAAGGTACCTTGTTATCAGATCTGATCGTTCCCGATAGTGGATTAGTAAATAGCAGCCACCATCAAGCGGTAGAACATCTCGCACCGGGCTTCCGGGCTTCCGCTTTTGCCAGGGACGGGATTATTGAAGCCATTGAACCTGTAGACCTGGATGGGCACCCGTTTATACTGGGTGTACAATGGCACCCTGAAACCTTGGTCCGCGAATCAGAGAACCATCCATTTTCCCTTCCCATTCTCCTCAGTTTCATGGAAGAAGTCCACGAAGTTTCTAGTAAATAACAGGTATTCGCAGGAACAAAAGCAAGGTTGAATGATCAATGCATCATTTAGTATGATATTACGAATCGCTTGTTGATCATACCGGATCTGTTTCTCACTCTCAGGAGATACAGGCCATTCGC
>CAZXOJ010000193.1:0-8188 GCA_964642325.1 uncultured Bacteroides sp.
CTTTCCAGTTCCATAATCCTTTCATGAGTAATATCAGTAGCCAGGTAGATTACCTTGGCAACTTCCCCATACATATCGTTCACCGCTGTATAATTGACACGAAACCATTTTTCATCTTCATATTTCGTCCTGGTCTTCATCTGTCCCTGATATGCAATACCTCGGGTGATACCTTCCCATATCTCATGAAAACTATCGAGTTCATTTTTTTCAATAAATTCAAAAACAGACATCTTTTCCAGATCCTTCCGGGTATATTTTAAAGTCTCAAGGAATAGCTCATTGCAATTGATATACTTACCGTCAGGTGCAAATTCAGCTTTTATGTTCAAGCGGTTTAAAGATTCGATCTGACCCTCATAATCAAGACTTTGCTTCTTCTGCTCCGTGTTATCGATGGCCAGGAACAGGATCTTTTCAACAGATCCGTCATCTTTCCTTACACAGGTATATGTAGACATCGCCCAGAGATCCTGTCCCTCTTTGCTGACATGTTTCATATATCCCTCATAATGTTTACCCCCCTCGGAAAGCCTGTTCCAGATAGGGTCAAACCACTCCCTGTCCTTTTCATCAATAAACTTTGAGATATGTTGCCCTTCTACTTCCGAATTACTGAAATAACCAAGCTTATGAAGAAACTTTGTATTCGCATACAACATTGTGCCATCTGTACCATACTCGGCCCTGATCAGCGTATGATTAACAGAGTTGGTGAAACTGATAAATTTTTCGGCTTGCTGTGCCGCCTGTTCCTGAGTTTCTTTAAGTTGTTCCATGTTTTGCCGCATCTTCTCTTCCTGCTGGGCCATGACCTCTGCCTGGCTCTGTGATTCTTTTAGCAGGGAAGCCGTACGGATACTATTCCTGAGGCTGGAAATGGTGATGGCGGTCCTTTCAGCTACACTCTCGACAAAACTGATTTCAAATTTCTCTATGGTATTGAATGAGGCAAGTTCCAGGATCCCCAACACTTCATCCTGTGTGATAAGTGGAACGATGAGTAAATTATCGGGTGTGGCGAGCCCAAGGCCGGAGGTGATTTCAAGGTAACCAACTGGCAGGTTTGTCATATGAATACTTTCTTTCTCCAGGGCACAGGTACCGATCAATCCTTCTCCCCATTCAACCCGTTTATCTGCAAATTTTTTCCTGTCATAAGCATAGGAAGCTTTCAGATCAAAGTACCTGACATCATCCTCATCCTGTTCGATAAGAAAGAACCCACCCTGATTGGCATCCAGGTATTTAACCAGGTAACTAATGATATTGTAGGAGAATTCCTCCATATTATCAAAAGGCCTGCGCAAGATGTCTCCCACGGTTGCCAGTCCACCGGAAATCCAATTCCGCTGGTCATCTTCCATCTTGCGGTTTTGTTGTTCTTCGGTATTATTTTTCAGATTGTTCCTCAGGTTAACCAGGGCTTCACCAAGCGGGTCATTCGCATCCTTCAGGTCCAATTCTGCATCCAGTTGTTTATGAATGAGCTTGTCAGTAAAGTCAAGTATTTTTTCTGATCTTTGTTGCACCTCCATCAATTGCCTGTTAATAGAGACCTTATTTCTGGCAGATTTAACCCCGGCAATGACACCGGCCACCGTGGTTAATACGGGGAGGACATCAAGCAGGAATTGCCCGGGAAATAGTTTATGCAGATACCCAAAACCATGCAGAGTGAAGGAAGTGCTTCCTGTAAGAGAGTGAAGCAGCAGGGAGGCGAAGGGGAAAATGATCCCGATGAGAAATCCATAAACCGTATACCTGATAATTATATCGTTAGGTTTGTCCATAATAATCCCAAGTCAGAATAAAAATACTTATAATTCCTTAATGATTGAGAATGATCCGGAATTTTTATCAAGAGCGGATGGGCGGACTAACAATAGGAGAAGATACAGAGGCGGACCATATAACAGTATTGATATGTCTCTATGTCCTTATTCTGATTGGAAATAATAAAGGTTGTCATTTTGAATCAATTCAATGTCTTTTCAACTTTTTTTACCAGGGTCTTGATATCAACCGGCTTTTCTATATAATCAACGGCTCCCATATCAAGGGTTTTCTTAATGTTCATGACATCTGTAACAGCTGATACTATGATCACCGGGATTCCACTGGTTTCATTGTTTTTCTTAAGCTGGTCAAGGAACTGGTAACCACTTATTTTCGGCATCAAAAGATCGAGCAGGATGAGTTCCGGGCGGTCTTTCTCCAGCATGGTATATGCCTCTTTAACGTTAAAAGCGGTCTTAATATCGTATCCCTTGCTATTCAAGATTGCTTCGAGAAGAACAACATTGGTATTGGAATCATCTACGATTAATATCTTCTTCCTGTCTGCAGCGGTATTCATACAGTGGCATGAATTATTACTGTTCCAAATATATTGCATTTTGAGATAGTGTGCATATTTATTGAGATGATTTATATCATCTCTCTTTTTTTCGTAAGTTTAATAAGAATTACTGCCGTGAATCAATCAACATCCATATCAGGGTTTCCGTGTGATGAGCAAATGCCTTACAGCCAGCTGCTTGACGTAAATCAGATTGAATTATTGCAGCGAAACAGCAATGTTGTCAGCTATAACAAGAAAGATATAGTATTCCGGCAGAGTACCAGGACCTCCCACATTATGTTGATGGTGTCCGGCCTGGTTAAAATTTTCAAAGAAGGAAGGAATGAAAGAACCGTATTGCTGAAGATTGCTACACCTGGGGAATACATAGGAATGATGTCCGTAATGGGGGACCAGATACACCAGTATTCGGCTTCTGTCGTTGAAAATGCTGACATATGTTTTATCGATATCAATGCTTACCGCAATGTGCTGATGGAAAATGGTAAGTTCAGCCTCCAGCTGATGAACCTGATAAGCCAGGATGGCCTGTTTATTTTTAACCGTCTAATGAACCAGACCCATAAACAACTACCGGGCAGGATCGCAGATGTGTTGCTTTATTTCGCAGAACAGATATACAGGCAGCCCCATTTTGATTTTCCCCTGACCCGACGTGAGCTTGCAGAACTTGCAGGAACAACGAAGGAAAGTTTTATCCGGACCCTGACTGAATTTAAAAATGACAAGATCATCTACCTGGATGGCAGCAGGGTGGAAATAATATCCATGGATATAGTAAAAACCCTGAGCGAATTGGGATAGGCCACCGAAATACTTAAATTTACACCTGTTACCTTTAGACCTGACTCAATCCGATGAAAGTATTAATTGTTGACGATATTTTTACGAATCGCCTGCTTCTCGCTGAGGTGCTGAGAAGCCTGGATATTGAGTTCGACCAGGTTGAGAATGGAAAGGAAGCAATAGACGCTTTTGAGAAAATACACTATGATTTGATCCTGATGGACATAGAGATGCCTGTAATGAACGGGCTCGAAACAACAAAATTTATCAGGGAAGAAATGCCACATCCGAAAAACAGGGTCATGATCGTTGCGCTGACAGCCCATAATCCTCAGCTCTTCTTCGATGATTTCCAGGATGTGGGATTTGATCAATTGCTTACTAAACCCTATAGTCTTGATAAGCTGTCAGAACTCCTGGGTGTCTGATCAGGTCTGGCTTATTAAATCAGTCCAATAATTTTTTCAAGTCCGGCAGCATCCGTTTCATCAAATTGATCAAGGAGCTTAGAGTCCACATCCAGCACAGCGATGATCTGCTGATGTTTATCCCGTACAGGGACAACAATCTCTGATCTTGATCTTGAATCGCAGGCGATGTGTCCTGGGAATTGTTCCACATCTGGGACGATAATGGTTTTTCCTTGATTAATCCCCGACCAGCAGACACCGGTGTCTTTGGCCAGTACCTGGCAGGCAACGGGTCCCTGGTAAGGACCGACAAGCAGGTTTCCGTCACGGATCAAGTAAAATCCCGTCCAGAAAAAGCCATCCATTTTATGATGAAGGACTGCAGCCACAGTGGCCATGCGGGACACTACATCATCAGTTGCATTCAGGAGTGTGGATAACTGGTCATAGATCCTCTTATACCTGCCCCTCTTCTTACTTTCATCCATGGCTGGTAACAATTCTTGATCTGATTAATACAATTCCTTAATGGTCTGTTTTTTACCATTGAATTCGTAACTGTCACCGGCTCTCAATCCTTCCATGGCTTTGTAGAGTGGGACCGCAGGCGAGATGGCATAAAAAATGGTACCGTCCAGTTCGATTTTTCCAGCACTGATGGCAATAATTAATTTTGAGGTATCTGATATTACTATGGCACCAAATTCCACTGTTTCCTTCGAGTTCTTAGGGTTGATCCGTTCGAGGACATTCATATCCGTAAGGGCCTTTTGATATTGTGCAGCAAACATATCTCTCCTTCCCATCAACTGATCCCTGAATGAATCATAGCGGTCTTTGTTAGCACCATATTCATTGAGGGCGAGCTGTGCTTCATTCATGGCTGATTTGGCACTGTCAACACATTTTTGCTGTGTTTCTCTGCAGCGCGTAATTAACTTTTCTTTGATATGTAGGTTATCCTCCCTCATAAAGATTGCAGGATCAAGAATAATTTCAGGGGAATCTTTAATCAAAGACTACTCAACAATATTATATTAGCGGGAATATTGGTTACAAATTCTGTAAAATAATGAAAAATCCATTAAAATGAAAGATTTCTCCTGCAAATTTCTGGTAATTATGCTTTTAGCTTGTTCAACCCTGGTTTTTACCCAGGCTCAGCTAAGGCCTGATTGGGAAGGTAATATTCCCGATGGTTGTACAAGCATAACCCTGGGAAAAAAGGCTACCGCCGACGGATCTGTGATCACATCGCATACGGATGACAGCCACCGCACACGCTCATGGATTGATATCCAACCACGGAAGCAGCATCCTGCAGGGAGCACAGCACCTATGTTTAAGCGTATGCCCTATGATTCCCTTGACATGCCAACCTATATACACAGGAAAATTGGCGAAATACCACAGGTTTCTAACACCAATGCCTTTATTAATTCGGCCTATCCATGCATGAATCAATACCAGCTGGGAATAGGTGAATCAACCTTCGGTGGCCGGGAAGAATTGCAGTCTGACAAGGGATTAATCGATTGCCAGCGATTATGCCAGTTGATGCTTGAACGAACCAGCAGTGCCAGGGAAGCTATACAACTGGCTGATAAACTTCTTGAAGAGCACGGTTGGAATGATTACGGGGAATGCCTGACCGTTTCTGATCCTGGAGAGGTCTGGCACCTCGAGATCGTGGGACCAGGTAAAGGAAGGATCGGAGCTGTCTGGGCGGCCCAGCGTGTACCTGACGACCATGTTTCTGTAAATGCAAATGCAAGCACAATAAAGGAAATAGATCTTACCGATCCCAATCATTTTTTGGCGTCTGAAAATATTTTTGACGTGGCCAGGGAAAACGGCTGGTGGTCACCGGAAGAAGGGCCTTTCCGCTTCTGCTATGCCTACGCACCAGAAAGCAGGGCATCATTTGCGAGCAGGAGAAGGGAATGGAGGGTATTCGATCTGCTCGCCCCTTCTTTGGGACTCGATCCTAATGCAGAGAATTACCCTTTCTCAATAAAACCTGACATGCCCGTTGACATGACTACACTTATAAGGGTGTTTAAAGATTATTATGAGGGAACAGATTTTAATTTTGTTAAGGACATTACCGTGGCAAATGACAGCGGTAAGATGGTGATCTCCCCCCTGGCGAATCCATTTATGCCTTATGACATGAATAAGGTGTTCAGGATCAATGGCGGCTGGGGATGGAGAGGTGAAAGGACCATTGCACGATGGTATACCATGTATGCGACAATCATACAGTCGAGGGACTGGCTGCCGGATGAGATTGGCGGTCTTGTCTGGCTGGCCATGGACAACGTGGCTACTTCCATATATATCCCCGTGTATTGCTCTGTTACGGACCTTCCTATTCCCTATAAAACGCCGGGAAGGCCCAAGGGCTATAACAGGGAATCAGCCTGGTGGGCATTTAACCGGCTGGGGACACTGACAGCCCAGCGATGGGGAGACATGCGACATGATGTGGATGCTGTCTGGCTTCCATGGCAGCAGGAATTGCTTCAGGACCAGCAAACTGTAGAAGCAGAGGCATTGAAACTCTATAAAAAGGGCAAGCCGGAAAAGACCATTGAATTTCTTACAGGATATTCCAACAAATGGGGCATCAGGGTGGTGGACAAAGCATGGGATCTCGGGGATTTTATGTGGACTAAATACGATGAACTGTTTTAGATCCCGTCATTTATTAATAATTTTATTTAAATAAATTTTCCATTTCATGAACAAAAGGGGATTCGCTAGTGACAACAATGCCGGGGTCCATCCGGAAATAATGAAGGCCATTGATAAGGTGAATTCAGGTCATACCATCGCCTATGGTGATGATCCCTATACGGCCTCTGCTGTGCAGAAAATAAAAAGCATCCTCGGGGAAAAAGTCCAGCCTTTTTTTGTATTTACCGGAACCGCCGCAAATGTACTCGGATTGGATGCTATTACCAGACCTTTCCATTCCATTATTTGTGCAGAAACATCTCATATTCATGAAGATGAATGTGGGGCGCCGGAGCGATGGACCGGTTGTAAACTGCTCTCTGTTGAATCGCCTGATGGCAAACTTTCCCCTGCATCCATTGAAAAACATATGTATGGGATTGGTTTTGAGCATCACTCACAACCTCGTGTGGTCTCCATTACACAATCTACAGAAATGGGGACTGTCTATACCCCGGATGAGATAAGGGCCATTACAGATTATGCTCATCATCACGATATGCTGGTCCACCTGGATGGAGCGAGGATCAGCAATGCAGCTGCCGGCCTTGGAACAGGATTCCGGGAATTAACCGTAGACACTGGCATTGATGTGTTCTCCTTCGGAGGAACCAAAAATGGAATGATGTATGGTGAGGCCGTAGTGTTTATGAGAGAAGAGTTCGCCAATGACTTTAAATACCTTAGAAAACAGGGGATGCAGCTGGCATCAAAGATGCGTTACATTGCCGCGCAGTTCGAGAGGTTCCTCGATGATGAAATCTGGCTTGAAAATGCCAGCCATGCCAACCGCATGGCAAAAATGCTGGAAGCAGAAGTGATGAAGATTAACGGGATACAGATCACACAGCCGGTTCAATCCAATGCTGTGTTCGCCATCCTGCCAAAAGAGATCATTCCTGTCCTCCAGGAAGCCTTTTTCTTTTATGTATGGAATGAGGCCACCGGCGAGGTTCGGTGGATGTGTTCCTATGACACAACCGAAGAAGATGTTAAAAATTTTGCTTCCCTATTAAAAAAAGTAATGAAATGACCACTATAAATTAATGTTTGATATGAAACAAAAACTATTTCTTATAATTCTGATGACCGGCTCCTTCTTTTATGGCTGCCATGCACAGAAAAAAGTACCTAAGGTGTATTCTAATATGGGAATCGAAGGCAAAAAGGTATACGTGGAAAGGAATGATGCCAGGGTATACAATGTGGATCTTCCTCCTTACCATACCCTAAAGGAGATGCTGGGGAACCCCGTAGGTACGCAACAGGGTATTGCCTTTAATTTCCAGGATACCTTGTTATCTGGAACCCTGTACTATGGACTCATCCACTATAACGATTCCAGGCACCCGTTGCCTGTGTATTTCAGGAGCACGGCAAAAATTGCAGGCGGGAAAGCACAGGTCGACATACTGGGGAACCTGTCCGGGAGATACGATATGATTGGCTGGGAGAAAAGCGGGAACGGAACCATTGGTTATCGAGTTGTAGATGAATATGGAAGTATGATTTATGACGGAAGAGTCGCATTTAAGGGTACAGGACCATTCAAGATTGATATCACGGTGACGGAAGGACCATTCGTTAACCTGTTGACGGAAGAGGGTGCTACCATAAGCTTTAAAACAAACCTCAAGGTAACTGCCAAAGTTATCACAGATGGACAGAGTTTTGCAGATCCAAAGGCCGGCATGAATCATGCCATTCAAATTTCAGGCCTGGCTCCCGATACAGAATATGAATATGTCCTGCAAACCGGGGGAGTTGAACAGAAGTATTCATTCCATACCGCCCCTGAACCGGGATCGAGGACGCCGTTTACCTTCGCCTATGCCAGTGATTCCAGGAGTGGACAGGGAGGTGGCGAAAGAGATATTTTCGGAGTAAA
>CAZXOJ010000194.1:0-8183 GCA_964642325.1 uncultured Bacteroides sp.
TGGGTTTTAACGTATGTTGTACAAATAATATTTACCTGTAGAACAATTATTTAGTCGGAAACATTATCCCTTCCCTTACACAAGACATTTGGCCATTCTTCTTCCAAAAAGGAGAACTGGTTAAACGGGATGGCATGTAATTGTTAAAACCCAAATATGCCAGCAGGTAAGAATCCGATTGAATTGACAAAGTTACAATTCAATTGCATAATATGCAATGGAACCATCAGGATAAATTCCCTCGATATAAATTCCATCCTCCGAAACGTCCACAATACTTTTTATATCTTCAGGCCTATTAACAGAACGATTATTAATCTGTGTAATTACAAATCCTTCTTTTATCCCCTCATTGCGAAACTTTCCACTTTTAATATCTACAACCCTTACGCCGCTCTTTATCCCAAGGTTACGTTTCTCTGAGGATGTTAATTCTTCAAAACTTGCCCCAAAGGCAGAGACTGCTTCCTGTTTTTCGACAATACCGGTTCCGCCTTCCAGGTTCCGTAACACTACATCCATTTGTATGACGCTGTTCTTTCGGTTAATGCTAACGCTGATCTTATCATTCGGACGATAGCGGCTCACCTGTTCCTGTAATTCCGATGGACTGTTTACACGGACTCCATTTATGGCAGTAATAATATCATTTGCCTCAATGCCCGCATCGACTGCAGCTCCACCCGTTGTCGTTGCTGTTACTAGAACGCCGGCGATCTCATCTATATTGTTGCTCTTTGCAGCATCGGCATCCAGTTCTTCAATAGTCACTCCAAGTAAAGCACGCTGTACAACGCCATATTCAATAATATCTTCGACGACTTTTTTTACAAGGCTTACGGGAATGGCAAATGAATATCCCGTGAATGCTCCCGTCCTGGAGGCAATGGCAGCATTGATACCCACCAGATCACCATTTGTATTTACCAGGGCACCCCCGCTGTTTCCTGGATTTACGGCAGCATCCGTCTGGATAAATGACTCAATGGCGAGTTGTTCATTCAGTATGTTGATGTTCCGGGCTTTGGCACTAATAATGCCTGCAGTAACAGTGGATGTCAGGTTATACGGATTGCCAACGGCAAGGACCCATTCACCCAATCTGAGATTATCGGAACTTCCAAATCTTAAAAAAGGCAGGTTATTTTCATTGATCTTCAGTACTGCCAGGTCTGTGTTGGGATCAGTACCCAGTATTTCTGCATCAAAAGACCGCTTATCATTCAAAATGACTTCCACCTCTTCCGATCCTTCAATGACATGGTTGTTGGTAACGATGTACCCGTCAGATCTAAGGATAACCCCTGAACCATACCCCACATGAGGTTCCGGTTCCCCATCATCACGATAGCCAAAAAAGAAATCATAAAAAGGATTCCCTGAACTCTCTCTGTAAGCTTTGGTCTTGACATGAACCACTGCATCTACTGCAGTTTCAGCTGCTACTATAAAATTAGTGGGTGCAATGGTTCCGGCAGGAGGCAGATTCACATATTGCATCCCGGCCTTTTCCTGCACGATATAGATGGGTTCCTTTTGATCGATCGCTGTATAAATAAGTACTGCAGCAATCCCTCCTGCAATGGCCAGTAACATGGAACCGAAGAATCTTTTTGCATTCATTTCTGTGTGTCTTATGTATTGATAACAATTTATATCCGGAAGAGTTCATCTTCAAAAAACATGCCTTCCTTATTATGCCATCAAAATTACAAATTCAAAACGATTGAGAATTTCTATTGTTACAAATACTTGCTATTTTTAACGATATTTAACAAAAAAAGAGTTTGGAATCCGGATTTTCGAAATATCAGGGTACAGGAAACGATTTCATCATGATCGATGACCGCGAAAAGACCTTTCCCTGGGACAAGCAATTTTTTATCAGCCATCTCTGTGACCGCCGTTTTGGAATTGGGGCAGACGGACTCATCCTGATACGTGAACACCCTGACCTGGACTTTAACATGGTCTATTTTAATGCTGATGGAAAGGAAGGTAGTATGTGCGGGAATGGAGGAAGATGTGCAGTTGCATTTGCCCATAAACTGGGTATGTGTGATGCCATTGCCAGGTTTCAGGCCGTAGACGGGATCCATGATGCAGAGCTTGTCAGGCCGGATCATATCCGCCTGCATATGCAAGCCGTAACAGGCATTGCCCGGCATGAAGATCACTGCCTCCTGGATACGGGTTCCCCCCATTATTGCGTTTTTTCAGGTGGACTGGAAGAAATGGATGTATATCATTCCGGGCGAGAAATCCGGTACAGTAAAGATTTTGCAGAAGAAGGGATCAACGTGAATTTTATCCAACAGGAGGCAGAAAACCTGTTTGTGCGAACCTACGAGAGGGGTGTGGAGAATGAAACATATTCATGTGGGACCGGTGTAGTGGCATCTGCCATCTTTGCAGCCATGAATGACAAAACTGACAAAACGGCATTCCGGGTCAGGACCCTTGGGGGAGAATTATCTGTATCTTTTCAACAGACAGGCCCGGATACATTTGAAAATATCATACTTGAGGGTGCGGCTACTTTTGTTTTTTCCGGAACCTTATCAAAATAAATTTTAAGCCACCACAGATGACACCGGCTTACTTGCAACCACTGATCAGGCAATACGAGGATAACCGTGATCCGGTACGTGCCGCCCAGATGAAAAAATACATGAAGGACAATTTCGAATTCTACGGGATTGGGACACCTGCCAGGAGAGGCATGATGTCTACCCATATTAAGGAATTCGGCTTGCCAGACTGGAGCATTGTTGAAGAAATCACCCGCCACCTTTGGAAGATGGAAGAACGCGAGTGCCAGTTCACTGTCATCGACCTCCTGAACCGGATGAAAAAGAAACTGGGCCCGGATGAACTCCCCTTAATGGAATACCTCATCACTACAAAATCCTGGTGGGATACAGTAGATGGCCTGGCCGGATGGCTGGTCGGAGACATAATGAAAAAGTACCCTGAACAGATCCAGCCCGTGACCACCAGGTGGATGGACTCGGGGAATATCTGGCTACAACGCTCCTGTCTCCTCTTCCAGCTGAAATATAAAAAAAACACAAACCTGGACCTGATGTTCGGATTCATTGATAGATTATCTGATCATAAAAGCTTCTGGATCCGCAAAGCCATAGGGTGGGTCTTACGGGAGTATTCAAAAACCGATCCGCAGGCTGTTCGGCAGTATGTCGATGCTCACCCCGAACTCTCCGGTCTCAGCAAACGGGAAGCCCTGAAAGTTATCAACCGGACAAAATAGAACATTTCAAATATTCAGGTAACCTTGATTGCATTTCATACGTATGTAATACTATGAAGTAGCAGATCAATCTATTTTCAGTAACCTCTAAAAAAGATTAGTTAATATGAAAGATGTAATGGAATATAAAGATTTCATAGGCTCAGTGCGATATAGTGCCGTAGATGATATTTGCTATGGCAAACTAGAAGGCATTGAGGACTTAATAGTTTTTGAAGGAGATAATGTGAAAGAGCTAAATTCAGCTTTTAAACAGGCTGTGGAAGATTACCAGGATCATGTGAAAAAGCTTGCCAACCGGGAGTATCTCAAACAGTAAAAGCTTAAGGCATAAATCTCAATCTGAATTACACGTCGATATTTGCGTACTTGGCGTGTGTCTCGATGAATTCTCTCCGTGGAGGCACATCATCTCCCATTAACATGGAAAATATCCTGTCTGCCTCGGCGGCACTCTCAATGGTTACCTGTCTCAGGGTACGGTTTTCCGGATTCATGGTGGTTTCCCATAACTGCTCGGCATTCATCTCCCCAAGGCCCTTGTACCGCTGTATATGGATTCCGCTTTCACTGCCATTCTTGCTGAGCTCCTTAACAGTTTGCGCCCGTTCCTCCTCCGTCCAGCAATACTTCTCAAACTTGCCCTTTCTGACAAGGTAGAAAGGCGGTGTGGCTATATAAAGATATCCCTCCTGTATTAATTCTGTCATGTAACGGAAAAAGAAAGTCATGATGAGGGTTGTAATGTGGCTTCCATCAACATCGGCATCTGTCATGATGATGATCTTGTGGTAGCGGATCCCTTCCAGGTTCAGCGCCTTGCTATCTTCCTCTGTTCCGATGCTTACTCCCAGGGCAATAAATATATTCTTAATCTCCTCGTTCTCGAAGATCTTATGTTGCATGGCCTTCTCAACATTCAGGATCTTTCCCCGAAGGGGCATAATGGCCTGAAAATGGCGGTCACGACCCTGCTTGGCCGTACCTCCTGCTGAATCTCCCTCCACCAGGTACAATTCAGAATTGGCCGGGTCTTTCTCCGCACAATCCGCCAATTTACCGGGTAAGCCGGCCCCTGAAAGCACATTTTTACGCTGAACCAGTTCCCTGGCCTTCCGGGCAGCATGTCTTGCTGTGGCAGCCAGGATCACTTTTTGTACTATGGTCCTGGCATCCTTGGGATTTTCTTCCATGTAATTGGTCAGTTCTGAAGAAATGGCCTGGTCAACTGCACCCATCACCTCGGAATTCCCGAGTTTTGTCTTCGTTTGTCCCTCAAACTGGGGTTCCTGCACCTTTACAGAAATGATTGCAGTCAATCCTTCCCTGAAATCATCTCCAGATATATCAAACTTCATCTTGGCAAGCATGCCTGATTTTTCAGCATAGGATTTCAAAGTCCTGGTTAAGCCCCTGCGGAAACCTGCCAGGTGTGTCCCTCCTTCAATTGTATTGATATTGTTCACGTAGGAATGTACATTCTCACTGAAAGATGTATTGTATTGCAGGGCAATTTCTACGGGGACATCATTCTTTTCTGTCTCGATCTGAATGATATTCTCAGTCAATTTCTCCCTGTTGGCATCCAGCAATTCAACAAATTCGCTCAAACCTCTTTCGGAATAAAATTGTTCATTCCTGAATTTGCCATTACCGTTACCATTCCCATTTTCCTCCTTCTCCCTCCTATCAGTTATGTTCAGGTGTATCCCCTTATTCAGAAATGCCAGTTCCCGCAACCGGGATGCCAGTATCTCAAAATTGAAATCGGTGGTAATAAAGATGGTATCGTCCGGGTCAAAAGTGATGATGGTGCCGGTTTTATCCGTTTTCCCGATGGATTTAACATCAGCGGAGGGTTTGCCCTTCTTATATTCCTGCAGGTAAATCTGGCCGTCCCTGTGAACTTCTGCACGCAAATTTTTGGAGAGGGCATTTACACAGGAAACTCCAACTCCGTGAAGTCCACCCGAAACCTTGTAACTATCCTTGTCAAATTTCCCCCCCGCATGGAGTACAGTCATCACCACCTCCAAAGCTGATCTTTGCTCTTTCTCATGTATGTCGATCGGGATCCCACGTCCATTGTCAGTGACGGTTACGGTATTGTCCTCGTTAATGACCACATCTATCTGATCACAATATCCCACCAATGCTTCATCTATGGAATTATCAATCACTTCGTACACCAGGTGATGGAGTCCTTTTGTACTGATATCTCCAATATACATGGCAGGCCTTTTCCTTACCGCCTCCAATCCTTCCAGCACCAGTATGTTCTCAGCTGAATATTCATTTTTGCCATTCTCAAGGTTGCCTTTCAAATGCTCATCTAATTTATCCTTCTCTTTCATAATCCGTCTTTATTTATATTCTTGACCTTCGGGCACAAAATTGGCCTTATTTTAAGTTAAAATGACCAGAAAAACAGGGTGATTTTTTGCTTTTTTCCTGCTGTCTTTTCAGATGTCTATCAGGGCTGGGTTAGATTCGTGCTCAGGGTCGTAAAATATTCAATTTATATACCTGTATATCAATGTCTTACAAAACAAGACTGAAATATCTTTTTTACCCCGTAAATATACGAAAAAAATACCATTTTTCATGCTTAAAACTGCCTAAAGATCAGGCCGTTTATCAACACAGAATTAACACGGTTTTGAGTGGTCAGAGAGCATAGGTAAATCCAGCCATGACATTGAATCCGATAGCCGGGTACTGGTTCCAGAAATAATTCCTGGCCCCCAGGATATTATTCAGGCGCAGGAAGGCAGAAAGAAGCTTGGTATAGCGGTATTCTAAGCCCAGGTTGAGGTCTACAAATCCTTTCAGGCTGATCATTTCTGTATCCAGGGGAGTACCGGGAGCAAATCGTTCACCCATGTAGTTCATGCTTGCATCCAACAGGATCTTGTTTCTCAGGTTATACTCTGAAGCAAAAGATGCTGTTATTTCCGGTCTATGCCAGGGTTTTTCAAGCTTATCCAGGTCATATTGATCATATCCCGCCAGGAGCAGGAAACTAAGCCTGTCAGATGGCCGTATCAGCAATTCACCACGGATCCTGGTCAGTCTCAGGTCATCGTATGTAACCACGAATGTATTGCCCAGGACCGTGCTGGTATCATTGACATAAAAAGGCATTTTGCTGACCAGGGAATAACTGGCACTGATATCATATGTTACGGCCTGGCTGAGGCTTCCCTTGAGCCCGACATAACCCCTGAGGTTATGGCTGGTATTTGAGACCTTGAGCCCTGGTGTGATATACATATTTTCATCAATGACAGTACGGAAATTGTTAACCTGAAGCTTCCCGTCTACGCCCAGGTATGGAACCAGAATACCCCTGACCACTCCGATCTGGAGGTAGGCATCCGGATAAAAATGCGGCGATACCTCATCCCCTCTTATATCAGCAAGCAATTCAACGGCTACCCGGTAAGTGAAATCCGCCGTTGTCTTGCCAAACCATGGCTTAGCGGAGACAACCGTATTGTTAATGGAATCGATGCTCAGGCTGGTCCTGTAATAATTCCCGACCAGTCCGAGTCCCAATGTATTCCCCGACCTGAAACGTTTGTTCACATCAGCCCCCAGAAGGAATGCATGTTCATTGTTCTTTTGCTTGTCGTTGGTATAGTTATAATCCAGGGTCCAGGTATAATTCAGGTGAGTGGAATCTTTGTGGGTAGAACCCATTTTTACCCTTCCGTCAAGCTTCAGGTAACGCTGCTTGATATCATCCTCGTTCAGGCTTGTATCAAGTGATGCATGGTATCCGTAAAAATTGACACCATCCCAGGCCCCTTTAATATTTCCTGCCAGGTAAGCCTTATTGAATATTTTCTTGCCATATAAAGTTCCGGAATTCTCAAAATAACCGGGAGATACTTTCTTATCATTGTCCAGTTCAATCTTGCCATTGATGGAATAATGCTGTAGCGCAAGCCCCCACTGGCTCGTTTTTGAACGGATGGAGTTGACCCTGAGTTCTCCCATCGGAATCAGGTAATTGCCAAACCCGATTTTCAGGTAGCTTTTGTATAGTTTTTTTAAGGGTATACCGACCAGTTTAGCTGGACTGATAGGACGTACGTGGAAAGCCGTCTCGAATTTCTTAGGCTCGATTGAATAGTTGAATTCCGGACGGATGTTGATGGAATCACTTACCCTGGGGAGGACATTGATCTTGAATGCGTCCGAGAGGCTGGGTTCATATGGCTTGACAACAACTATCTCCTTATTTATTTCATCCTGGGCCATGATGAGGCCTGACATCCCAAGCAGCAAAATGGCCGTAAAGAAAGCGATTATATGTTTTATGATTGAACTATCCATATCAATTGTTTTCTCCCATTTCAATCTCAATATCCTCTTCGGCATCCTCTCCCTGTTGTGCATCCTGCCGCTTTTGTATAGCTGCCTTCTTCCTGCGGGCCTGGTCCAGGATCCCGTCATCTGTTTCCTCATAATAATCGATGATGCTCTCCAGTGTCTGGATAGCCTGGAATTCATCTTCCTGGACAAGGTATATATCAGACAGGAGAATAAATGATTTTGCCATCCAGTATTGGTGTGGGGTGTTTTTATCAATGAAATCAAAGATCTCATCTTCTGCCTGCTTGTATTCCTTCCTTATATACAGGATCTCTGCCACCCGGTATTTGGATTCCGCCCCCTCAATACTGCTTACTTCCCTGGCAACGGTTTTAAATTCATCCTGGGCCAGGGCAAATCGGTCCTGTTCCATAAAGGATTTACCAATCTTGAAATGTGCCTCCCGGGCCAACTCATCCGAGAGTTTTTCGTCGCGAAGTACAAGCCTTGCTGCATCAATGGTATTTCCAAATTCGTTCAGCAGGTAGTAGCAGCGCATCTTGCCTATCCGTGCCTCCGCAATATTGCTCTT
>CAZXOJ010000195.1:0-8177 GCA_964642325.1 uncultured Bacteroides sp.
TTTTGCGCCAGATGAGCACAAAACCTATGACCTGAGCCAGCTGACACTGGAAACCCTTTACGATGACAACATCGCCAATTCCATCGCGGGAGGTTCAAATGTCGGGCCTGAGTTAACCTACCAGCAGGAAATACTCGGGAATCAGGTAACCTACCTGCAATATGACCATCCCTCAGGTACTGGAGTGGATATTATCCCATCCCCCATGATCAATGCGGCGGTTGGTTTGCCCAAAGGTTTCGAAATTATGGGTCGGTACATGCCCACGATAAAAATTGGCAATACTGCAAAGGCCGGAATCTGGGGTGCCGGTTTCAAGCACGATATAAAACAATGGATCCCTGTACTTACGAGGATCCCCGTGCTGAATCTCTCCGTTATGTACGGATATACCAATATTAAGGTAAATACTAAACTGGACGACATTACACCTGAGATGATCGGAGCTACAGACCTGACAACAAATAACGTTAGTTTTGACAATCAGAACTTTGATGTAGTGACCCAGGGACATACTGCCAGTGCATTAGTGTCAGCCGACCTTCCGGTTGTCTCCTTTTTTGGTGGAGTAGGGGTAAGCATCACACAGACCAACCTGAAACTCAACGGGCATTATCCCATGCCAACCATAATTACTGATCCTACTGATCCTAATTTTGATCCTTTGTTTATGCCAGTAGTGCGGGACCAGGACGCCATGGAAAATCCCATAGATGTTGAAATAAAGAACCAGGATGGGGGCACAACCAAACCCAGGCTGAATGCAGGGATCAGGTTTAAATTTGCAGTCATCACCCTGCATGTTGATTATACCTGGGCAAATTATTCAGTGGCAACTGTGGGATTAGGTGTAAATATCCGCTAGAATCCTTTCAGGTTCATTGTAACTGTTGGAATCAGCAACAGAAATCCCAGGATCAGTAATATGACTATAAAAGGGGTAACCCATTTTACCCACTTTTCATAAGGGATCCTGGCTACCCCCAGCACACCGATCAGCACACCTGAGGTTGGAGTGATCATATTGGTAAACCCATCCCCGAACTGGTAAACCATCACCGTCGCCTGCCTTGATATATCAACCAGGTCTGAAAATGGTGCCATAATAGGCATGGTCAGGGCCGCCTGTGCAGATCCCGAGGGGATCATCACATTGATAAGGGTCTGAACCGCATACATGATCCCGACTGAGGAAATCTTCCCCAGGCCTTCCATCCTGGTAGAAAGGCCATGCAGGATTGAAGCAACGATCTTACCATCTTCCAGTATCACTATGATACCGCCTGCAAGTCCAACGATCAGCGCAGCCGGGAGAATGTCTCTAACCCCTTCAAGGAAAACGGCTGTAATCCTGTTGGGCGAATAGTTCATGGCAATTCCTGAGAAGAGTCCCATAGTAAAAAACAGGGAGGCAATCTTCATGATGTACCACTGGTAAGCCATGACGCCGATGATAAGAAATAAGATGGTAAATCCCAGGAGGGTAAGCAGGAAAAACTGGACTGACTTCCGCAAACTCAGGCATCCGGCCAGGGCAAAAAGTCCTGTAGCCACCGGAATAACGGGAAGGGTAATGGATGAACCAGCGCCGGAAGCAGGATCCCCGACAATGAAAGTAGTCTGGCGATTGAATATTGAAAAAACAATCAAGCCGGTCAACATGATTCCATATGAGAACCAGGCTGATTTGGGCGTTTCACTGACCATTGTTTCCCATTCTGTGTTGCCTTTCTTCCTCCAGTATTCATCTTCCTTGTAGACGGGTGACTTTTCAGGATGGAGTTTTATTTTTTTAGCATACCTGAGCACAAATATAATCCCGGCAGCATTGATCAGAACCCAACAGAGAATCCTGTATTCCATTCCGGAAAAAAGAGGCAATCCAGCTATGCCTTGTGCAATCCCTACGGTAAATGGATTCAACATGGCCCCTGCAAATCCCAATGCAGCTGCCACAAAACAGAGGCAGACACCCACGATGGAATCATATCCCATGGAAATGGCCAATGGTACCATAATGATCACAAAAGCGATGGTTTCTTCACTCATTCCGAAGACAGCTCCAAACACACTGAACATGATCATCACCAGGGCTATGATAATATTGTCTGCCCCCAGCTTCCTGATCCAGCCAAATCTTTCAAGCCCGCCTGTAAAACGGATAAAAGACAGAATACCAACATCCACCGCTTTACTGCTATTTATGATCCAGAAGGCACCACCGATCATCAGGATAAAAACAATGATGCCCGATTGTTTCACAAATCCCTTGAACAGGGCAGAGAATACCTGCCAGGACTGAGGATCTTTCTCCATTTCTCTATATTCCAGCTCTGTTTTTTCAACACCATCTACGAGCACTTCTTTCTCAACGAATTCGCCACCGGGAATGATCCAGGTCAGGATGGCGGAGATCAGTAGAATGTAAAAAACGATAACATAGGTATGGGGAAACTTGCGCATCGTCCAAAAGTACGTCCTTTTCGGTTTTATGCAATCGCAAAAGAATAGTATTTTTGCCATGAAAGGGTAGTAAGAATGGCCACGGAAAAGAATGAAATAAGGTCTGATATAAGGATGCTGGATCAGTACAAGGGATTACTCAGATTATGCAAACCAGATATGAGTGATGAGGAGTTCGGCATGCTGAAGAAAGCCATGAACCTTACATTGGATGCCTGCCAGGGCAAACTTGTAAAGTTGGGAGATCATACTATTTTTCATGCCCTGGGTGTTGCAAGTATCATCGCCGGTGAGATTGATTTGGGTGCTACATCAATCATCTCCTCTCTTTTGTTCGATTTCTACCTGAATGGCTGCTTAAGCAGAGAAGACCTGGACCCATATTTTGATTCCAACATTATACAGATTATTGAAGGGGTGGCAAAGATAAGCGGGATAGACACCCATAAATCCACCGACCAGGGGGAGAACCTACGGAATCTGTTGCTAACTCTTTCCAGTGATCTCCGGGTAATCCTGGTGAAACTAGCCGATAGGCTATATTATATGAGGAACCTGGAGCATTTAGACAGGGCTGAACAATTAACAATATCTACCGAGACTTTTCATATATATTCCCCACTTGCTCACCGGATGGGATTGTATAATATTAAATCCGAGCTGGAAGATCTTCATTTGAAATATACTGATACTAAGGCCTACAGTGAGATCATCGGAAAATTGAAAGAAACAAAGGTGTCCCGCGACAAATTTATCACAGGGTTTATTGCTCCTCTGCAGAAGCAGTTAAACGAGGAGGAGTTCGATTTTGAAATTAAGGGCCGGACAAAATCAGTATATTCAATCTGGTCAAAAATGAAACAGCAACAGATTGATTTCGAGGAAGTTTATGATCTTTTTGCTATCCGGATAATACTGAAATCCAATCCAAAACTCGAAAAGTCTGATTGCTGGAAGGTATACAGCCTTATCACGGATCATTACCAGCCCAATCCTAACCGGTTGAGGGACTGGATCTCCGTGCCTAAGTCAAATGGTTATGAATCATTACATACAACGGTTGTTGTCCCAGGAGGAAAATGGGTGGAAGTCCAGATCCGTACTGAGAGAATGAATGAAGTGGCCGAGAAAGGCCTTGCTGCACACTGGAAGTATAAGGGTGGATCAGATCAATCCGATACGGAAGAATGGCTGAACAGGGTCAGGGAGATGCTTGAAAATCCAGAACCCGATGCAGGGGATATCATTGACGACTTTAAACTGAGCGTATACAATAAAGAGATTTTTGTATTTACACCAAAAGGAGATCTGAAGAAATTTCCCACTGGTGCGACGGTGCTGGATTTTGCCTTTGACATTCACAGCCAGGTTGGAATGACTTGCATGGGAGCCAAGATCAACGGGAGAAGTGTACCGATCAGGCATAAATTATCCAATGGTGACAAAGTAGAGATCATTACATCAAAATCACAGAGGCCCAAGCAGGACTGGCTTAAGTATGTGGTTTCATCAAAATCCAAATCCAAAATCAAGCAGGCCTTGCAGGAAACCAAACTGGCAGAAGCTGAAGAAGGGAGAGAAATTCTGAAACGACGCTTCAGGAACTGGAAACTGGAGTTTGAAGATGTGAATATCAACAAACTGCTCCGGCATTATAAGCTAAAGACAGCCACCGATCTTTATCACCTTGTGGCCATCGAGAAAATTGACCTTCTGGAGATTAAGGATATCCTGCAGGATAAGAATAAGGCCCCGGCCACCGGAAAATCTACCGAGATCAGTTCGCATGATGTTGACAAACTCATGTCTTCCGGCCCGAAACAAGATGATTACCTGATCATTGATAAATCCCTGGACAAATTGGATTACCGCCTGGGAAAGTGCTGCAATCCCATCTATGGTGATGAGATCTTTGGTTTTGTCACTGTCAGTGCGGGCATCACCATTCATCGTGTTAATTGTCCGAATGCTGTACAGCTGATATCCAGACATGGATACCGTGTAGTAAAGGCTCAATGGGCAGTTACTGGAGCGGATATTTATTTGCCTGCAACCATAAGGGTAACCGGACTCGATGATATTGGTATCCTGAGTAAGATCTCGGATGTCATATCCAAAGACCTGAGAGTTAACATGCGCTCCGTTTCGATTGATTCAACGGATGGAATGTTTGAAGGCACCATCACTTTGTTTGTCAAGGATACCAGGCATCTTGATGCATTGATCAAGAACCTGGCCAGGCTTAAGGGGGTTTTAAGTGTATCTAGGATGGAACTTTAGGCATCTTCATCTGATCCCCTGTTTGGGGAATTTGGAAAAGCTATTCAGAAAAATCATAAGAATTTGATATATTTGATACCATATTTTTTGCGTTAATAGATTATGCGATCGATATTATTTACCGGCATTCTGTTATTACCCTTGCTGAGCTTTGGTCAGGAACCTGAAGGTGAAGCCCTTCTTCTACAGCAGCTTAACCAGGGACAGGAGGTATTGACAGTGCCTGAATTAAAGACATCGGTCAAGGATAAGATTGACTTTAGAGTCGAAGCAGGAGCTGCTTTTACAAGCTTTGGCAGGCATGGTTCCATGTTCGATACTTATATTGCCCCTAAGATCCGGTACAAGGCAACCCCACGTGTTCATTTCAGTGCTGGTGTCATTCTTTCCACCGGCTTTCTGTCTGGTTCAGGTTTTGAGGGTGCAGGTACCCCTGTTGGCGGATCATCCGGACCTATGGGGAACCGATTCAACCGCATCCTTGTTTTCGCAGAAGGGGATTACCAGGTCAGTCCCAGGTTGACCATTGGCGGGATGGTAGTTAAAGAGTTGGATAATGACCTTTACAGGAATATGAATGCTTTTCAGAAGAATTCCGGTTTCCAGTCCATCGGCATGAACGTAAGCTATAAAATCACTGATAATTTTCATGTTGGGGCCAGGTTCAATGTTACCGATGGCCGACCATATTATTACAATGATCCATCCAATCCCTTTATGCAACGATCTCCTTATGGTCCGGGTTGGTAAAACAAAAACCTCCCGATGAACCTGATAATCATCGCTCTCGCACCCGTATTTGTCATTGCCATCTATATCTATTTCAGGGATAAGTATGAACGTGAACCTATCCGCTTATTGCTTATAACCTTGGTTGTTGGCTGTGTTATTACGATTCCGGTAGCCCTTATTGAAGGACTCCTGGCAGCCCGTGGTCAGGCTTTCGAGGGACTCTCTTCAGCTGCCTGGAATGCATTCATAGTAGCTGCTTGTACAGAAGAATTATTCAAATTATTGGCCCTTTACCTGCTGATCTGGAGTAACAGGAATTTTAATGAGAAGTTTGATGGGATTGTCTATGCGTCATTTATTTCACTGGGATTTGCCGGTATAGAAAACGTCCTGTATGTTACTGATGGGGGAATGAGTGTAGGCATTACCAGGGCATTTACTGCCGTACCTGCCCATGCCCTTTTCGGAATTATTATGGGTTACCAATTCGGACTAGCCAAATTTTATCCGGAAGAACGTACCCGAAGGCTTTTCCTTGCACTGCTTATCCCAATATTACTTCACGGGATTTACGATTTCATTCTTATGTCAGGTCATCAATACCTGCTGTTTGCATTCATCCCTTTCCTTATCTTCCTCTGGCTGTTTGGTTTTCGCCGAATCCGTCAACTCTCCGATCGATCCATTTACCGAAGGTTGAGACCAAAGCAAATGGATTAGTGTCTTTCAGATACGAAATATCTTTAGTAATTTCAGGGCCGTTAGATTGAATTGCAAACCTGGAATCGCGCGGAATTTTGATGAAGAGACTTTTACCCCTGTTTATTTACTTTACTTTTCTAAATTTCTCACCCACAAACTGTCAAAGTCCTGAGCGAGGAATAACGCTTCCCATATCAGAACAAAATGCTATTGACCTGGAATTCGGGTACAATGGATATAGTTATCTTGCTGTAAATTATGATCATATATTTTACCTGAAACCGGCTAGATTCGGTCCTGGGATATTGCTGCGGGCGGGTCTAGGGGATGGACTCAATCCAGGATACGGATTATTGTTGCTGACAGAAGCAGCATATACCACAGGTTATCTGACATTTGTAGAATTGGGGGCAGGCTATAACGGAGTGACATATGATGGCAACTGGCGACACCTGCCATATTTTCTGGCTGCATTCAGGTACAGGTCAAATAACGGCATATCCATCCGATTGATCAGCCGATTGATCGCCAACAAGTCTGAAGAAGTACCTTTATTTGGACTGGGAATATCTCTTGGATATACCTTCTGATGCTGTATCTCCCACCAGCATCAATCTGTCACTTCCAATCGCTGCTTTCTTTTTCTGAACCAGTAAATAAGCGCTAACACACCAAGGATCAACATAAATAATCCAGGTGCGGGTAAATCTCGAAAATTTTCACCGGTAATAAATATCTGGCATGGCCAGAGTGCCGCATACCAGAGGATAAAAAGAATTCCTGCCAACCCTTCCCGGTTAGACCATAAAAAGTAAAGTCCAAACAGGAAAACAATAGCCAGTAATACAAATACACTGTTTTCCAGTATACTTTCCCCTGGGAAGCCCCCAAGAATAAAAGTTGCCAGGAAACCAAAAGACAGGTATCCCAAAAAAAACAGACTTGCTAAAACCCTTATCACCCAGAGAAAAGGGGTGGGTTCTGATTTCATTTTATGAACCGCCGCCGCATGCAAAGTAGAAGGTTAGTCCAATGGCAAATCCGAATGAGCTTGTATGCCACTTAAATGTTTCATCGCTGTCCTTATCATTCCAGATCACACGGTTGTACTGGACCATAAAGTCGATGCTGAAGCAATCAACAGGAACAAATATAATACCCGGACCAATGGCAAACTGGGTTAATCCCTCCTTGTATGTTTGGCTCGAGCTGCCAGACGTATATACTTGCTTCCAACCACCGAAATTGGCTCTGACATCACCAAAAACAAATACATTGTTATTAAGTAATGGATATTGACCAAGATAATACCTGACCCATGGCCCAATGGTAGTTGTGCTGAATTTATCTTTGTCATCACCACCGCCCTCTTTTACTGACTGGCCTCTGAGATTCAAACTAAGTCCCACAGCAAGATTATCAATTACAAAATAACCAACCATGGGCGTAAAACCCCAGGATGTGAATTTATCTTTTTCCGATTTTTGACCATTTGAGGACCAGTTTGAACCGAAGAATAACCCGGCTCCATTAACACCACCCAAATGCTCCCTGTCTTCACTGGACCCTCCAAATGGCATGGTACCGGCAAGTATCCATTTCCCTTTGTCAAATGGACCCTCAGCAAGGATGCTTAATGAGAAAACACATAAAATAGATAATGAGATCATTAAAGTTTTCATGGTAGATAGTTTTAATTTAAAATGGAAGTATAAGTTAGTACATTTCAATATCATGCACAAAATATCCAATTTTTTAATTGCATTTGTACAGCAATTTTCCAGTTAGCTATACAAATTCTGCATTTTTCTTGCCTCCATAAGCGTTCCTGGAGACTTTTTATTTAGAAACTATTTGAAATGACTATATAGGATCTGAATATCTTTTATTTATATATTTGATCTTCAGTAATTTTCAGTGAAATATTAAAAACGCTAAAATGAAAAAGCTTTTATTTCTAGTCGTATTTCTTCTCGCAGGAGTGATCACTTACGGGCAGG
>CAZXOJ010000196.1:0-8145 GCA_964642325.1 uncultured Bacteroides sp.
CCTGGTTAATAATACCGTCAAAATGAAAACTTCTCATTTCATCAGTAATGTTGCCCTCCGCCGGTAGGGGTTTCGCATCCATATCTACTTCCGGCTGGTCAGTAAGCCGGATGGCCATATCAGTCAAACCATCTTTATCATGATCATAAAAAAGGAAGGGATTTTCCCAGCTGTAGCGTACATCCTTAAGATTGAAAGTAGATGTATGCGACTTTAACATGATACTTTCACCGATATAGTCTTTGAAGAATTGACTTCGCCCATCATGATCCCAGCCTTCGATCTCAAAAGTGTTCCAGTCAATATAATTGAGGATTTGATCATGGTCCGTGTCAATAATCCACATATAGTGGGCACTGAATCTCCCCCTGTCATCAAGTCCCGAGTTATCCGCCACAACCTGCAAGTCAGGTTTTCCATTTTTGTTCTCATCGTTCCAGTCGATGATCAGGTCATGGCCACTTCCATAGTGCCCATCTTTATTGCGGTCAATCATCAGGCAATCACTATCCATATCACCCTCCAGGTCACCTACCTGCATATCGTCATCGTCGTCAATCCATTGTACGGGAAGATTATGCAAGGTAAAAGAGCGCAGGACATCGGGATCTCCATCACCATCTAAATCCAGGTATTCGATATTATTATCTGGAGTTGGCAATGATATTCTAAAAGGCGTAAGCAATGAAACAGATTCGGTCTCAGATACCTGGGCATGAATACTATAGACTGAAAAGCAACAAAGTGCTATCAATAATTTCAAAGTGGTTTTTAACATCTGATTACTTCCTAATTTTTGATTCAAATAGTAGTCTGAATGTAGCAAGAATTATGCATATTCAGTACATTTATGTTATCCCGACTGTTATATCTATTCAGAATTTTCGTTATGTATATATAAGATGACTAGCGACGAGTTTAAAGATAACGTTGTTTCCTTATCAACAAGGATATTTCCAATGGCAGCCAGAATGCTGGGTAGTGATGAGGACGCGAAGGATGCAGTTCAGGAAATAATGATCAAATTGTGGAAGTGCAAAAAGCAACTTAAAGAACATCCCAATCTGAATGGTTTCGTTTTTCTTACAGCCCGGAACCATTGTCTCGACCGCTTAAAGAAAAAGAATCCAGAACAGCCCGATTCGATCTACCAGGAAAAAATACCCCAGGAACATCACGATCGTTTCGAATATGCAGAATTATATTCTTTCATTCAGGAGATCATCAAGGAATTACCCGATAATCAGAAAAAGGTAATGGTATTATATGACATTGACGGACTGGAGTTTGAAGAAATCGCTGCGATAGTCGGACTCAAAATTGAGCATGTAAGGGTGCTATTGTCACGGGCCCGAAAATTCATTAGGGGAAAACTCACAAAAATCTACAGCTATGAACAGGGAACAGGTGGATGAACTTCTAAATAAGTATGAACAAGGTCTGGCTTCCCAGGAAGAAATGGATCTACTCATGGAGCAATTTGAAGATTCCAGGAGTGGACCCGGAGTCTGGTTTAATTACCTCAAACGGCAGAAAAGGATAGCTCCGGAAAATCTTCAGGATAAGGTATGGTCTGCCATCCAATCACAGGAGAAAAAGAAGAACCGAAAGATTACATGGTTCATATCGGCAGCTGCCAGTCTTGCAATACTGATCTCTCTTATTTTTATCTCGCCTTCTCTCCGGAATCAAAAAGAAATGAGCTATGAGGAGAAGGCTGCCAAGCTGGAGGAAGCCCTATCCTTGATCTCCGAGAACAAAAAGCAAGCGGATAGGAAAATTATTTACGAGGATGAAATAATTGTTATTTACACCGAATAATATTTTAAAATTATGAAAAAGCTAATATCTACATTTATCCCTCTTTGTCTGATCATGGCAATGACCCTGGCTCAAGAGGCCAAAACAGAAGTTGATCCGAAAGTTAAAACGCAGAAAACGGTTGTTGAAGTAAAGGACGGGGAGAAGCCGGATATTTATATTGATGGCAAAAAGTACGATAGACATATTCTCGATTTGCTTGATCCGGAAAGGATTGAATCTGTATCAGTAATAAAGGGGGAGAAGGCAAAGGAAGAATATGATGCCGAAGCAGTAATCCTTGTAAAAACAAAAATAAAAACTGATTTGAAACTCCAAGAATACAAGCTGGGTGAGAATGAGAATAAGGGGATCTACATGACAAATTACGTTGGTTCAGGTAGTCCGGTAATTGTAATTGATGGCAAAATAGAGGATCAGGAAACGCTTGCAATAATAGATCCCGATAGAATTCAAAGCATTTCAGTTTTGAAAGATGGATTATCATTAAAAAAATATGGAACCCGGTCAGGGGTTATTCTGATTAAATTGAAAAAAGACAAGCAATAATTATGTAGAAAGACTCATCCTTTCAGGATCTTGTGTGTTCTGATATAATCAGGATCAATATTGATACCTAGTCCGGATCCCTCCGGAGCCTTTATCTTGCCATCAATGCTCTCAAATGGCCCAGCCTTGCTTTCGACCGGAATGGTTGTTCCGTTGGGGTCCCTTGTATGGAACATCTTAAATTCGTGGTATTTGTCGGCATTCGGGCAGGCAGAAACCATATGGATCAGATAGAGAAATCCAAGTCCCCCGCCAGAGATATGAGGCGAAGTTCTGATCCCTGCAGCTTCCGCCATCCTGGCGACCTTCATGGAACGGATCATACCACCGTTGTAAAAAAGGTCTGGCATTATCACCCCGAAGGCATGGTTGCCGATCAGCCATCGGAAGACGCGCTCGCTGAATTCTTCTTCTCCACCAGCCATGGTGATGTTCAGGGCCCGGGCCACCTGTTCCTGCTCCTCGTACCAGGTCCACGGGACAGGCTCTTCGTACCAGTAATAATTGTATTCTTCAAGTATCCGGCCTATCCGTATTGCCTCCTTCACATCATAAGTGCCATTCCCGTCAATCATCAACACCATATCGTCGCCAAAAAATTCACGGGCCATCCGGATCAGTTTTTCTGTACGTCCCGGTGCATTCTTGTTGTTGAGGCCAAGGTTATCACCACGTCCCGCTCTTACCTTTATTGCTTTTGACCCGATCTCCTCGTTGTCCTCTTGCATCAGTCTCAGGGATTCCTCCGGTTCCATGGTTCTAAATTCCCTTAAACGATGTCCCAGGTAAATTCCGATCTCCGGGTTTTCAAGCTCCCCGATAAGGCGGCCGGCAGGCATATCGGCGGTAACGCCCAGCATATCCAGTATGGCAAATTCAATATTTGCGATCTGCACGCAGAGCGGTACACCCTGGTTTTTTACAGGACCCTCCGCAGCCTGGAAGATCAAATTATCAAGATCACGCGCATCCTTTCCCAGGAAAATCTTTTGAAGTAGGTTGGCAAACATCGGATAACTGTTTTTCGCAATGAACGGATGTCCGATGGAGACACCTTCCACACCGTCTTTGGAACGTACACGGCAAATCGTGCTGCTCCTGTCTCTCAACAATTCAAGTGATTCGATGATGACTGGGTCCGGAAAGAGTTCACGCCTAAGAACAGGTTTCTTCAACACTTCATCCAGCGCTGAATAATCCGTCGTTATCTGAGCCCTTGATCCACCGGTCTGTGCCGGTTCCTTATCCGAAACACAGGAAGATAAAGGAAGAATTGCTGAGGCTGCACCGGATAATGCCGCAGCCTTAATAAACTTTCGTCTGTCTGTTTTCATATCGTCAGTTTGAAATTAATTTTAAACTCCAATCCCGTGTAGATACTTTTTCTCCTTCAGGGAAATTTTCGATGTCCATCATTCCGTCGTCATTTGTACTTTTGCTTTGCTTTTCGCTTAACCATTCACCTGTAATCGGGTCAAACCAGATCATTTGGTATTCTTTATTGGGAATTAGGTTGGTGATCCTGGGGGCTTCACATTTATTTTCAAAATAGAGCATGGCCAGGCTTTTATCCTCCAGCCATATCATAAATGCCCATCCATCGAGTCCATCGGGTTTACTATTTGCTGATTTTCTGGGATGCAAATATTGTGAGGCCAGTTTGAAATCCTTATAAAATACACCTTCAGACTCTAAAAACTTCCTGAGATAGCCAACCTGCTCACCTGCAGGATAATTCAGGGCATCCCAGATATAGGGTCGGGCACCCTCATCCTCACCTACAGTAGTACCATCATACGCTCCAGTTCCATAAATATGCCCTGCCAGTCCCCCGGAAAAGACACTGCCCCATGCCTGGGTGCGGCCAAAATAATTGTCGCGGTCCGAATTCCTCGGCGCCCGCTCACCTGCAACCTCGGTTACCGGATACTGATCCCAACCAGGATAATAGGCCTCAAGATTGGCAGCAGGTTTGGGTGGTTCAAGATTGAACTGCTCTTCAAGCCAGGGATAAAAACCATGGTTTCGGGGATTATTGCCCACTGAATGCATGCTAAGCCAGGGAACTTTCTCTCCCAGACCATATGTTATATGGGTAGCTCCGTTAATTAATGAAGTTACTGGTTGTCCATAAGGTAAAGGACCATACTTATTATACCATGCCACAACAGCCTCATTGAATTCATCACCTGAGAGACTGTGAACAGGTGGAATCCAGTCCAAATGAATAGGGCTAAGAATAAAATTGTAAGCTCCGTACCTGGAGGCTATGTACTGGATGTATCGGACAAAGGAATCAGGCCAGTCGAAATAGGCTTTCCACGAAGGTCCATGATCCCGGCGCACCGTTTCCATAAAGGGAACAAAACCTACGGAAGACAGATAGTCCATCTTTTTATCCAGGGATTGAAAATAGGCCGGATTTAACTGGTCAAAATCTGCCATGGGCCCACCATCTTTTAATGCAAATGGGCGATTACCCGATTCATCGTGCATATCCTTACATGTGGGGGTGCCAAATTTCTCCCAGGGTTGGCGAATACCAATACCCTTATCATCTACAACAATAGCCGGAAAACTATCGGCTGCCCAGTTGGGGTATGAGGCTATCATAGCCAGGGAATTATACCCTTGCTTCTGACGATAGTGTACGACATTCTCAAAGGAAATCCCTTCAGGACCTGGCACCCAGTCAGGATCAGGAGCCTTCCCCGTTAAGGGATACCTCCATGTTGGAGCCGCCCACCAGGTATCACCAATAAAGAAAAATGGTGTGCCATCCGCATATTCCAATGCATGCCCGTTGCGTGTGGACCTGACAAAGCCACGCCGGTTGGCATTTGCTTCTTTTTCCTTCTCTGTCCAGTCAATGGCCTTAAAAGATCCGGTTTTTCCATTTAATCCCTTATCAGAGCTTGAGCTTGATCCGCTGGTCCAAAACCACTTCCCTGGCTGTACTGCAGTTATCCTGACTTTAAATTGCTGTCCCCCATCCCAGAAAGCATAAATTCGCTTATTGAAACCAGGTCCTTCAAGATCCACCCAGCATTCGACATCCATATAAGGATTTTCATACTGGTCCTCTGCGGTTAGTAATATCTCATTTATCTCATAAACATGATATTCCTGGATTACCTGTCGTTTACAACCAAAGTAAACACAGATCAACAGTAGCAGAGACGTGGTAGCGTATCTAATCATTTTCATGATATGTTGTTTTTCAATATTGGCTTAAGAATGGATAGCTCAATCCCTAAATTAAGAGTTACTGCTTACATAAAAAAATCACAACCAGGATATAATTAGTACATTTATCGTAGATGAAAATAATATAATAAAAATGAATATTTATTCTAAGATGAAAAGTTCCATAATAATCATGATCAGCCTGTTTGTTCTGGCCTCTTGCTCTGGAGTGAAGCAAAAATCAGAGAAGCAGAAACCAAATATTCTTTTGATAACTGCAGACGATCACGGTATTCAACTTGGTTGTTATGGTGATGAGATTGCCCGTACCCCTAATTTGGACAAACTGGCCAGGCAAGGGGTTTTATTTAAAAACGCTTATGTGTCGCAGGCTTCCTGCAGCCCTTCTAGAAGTAGTATTTTAACCGGATTATATCCTCATCAAAGTGGACAAATTGGATTATCCCATCGAGGTTTTTCAATGCGCAATGGCATCCCAAATCTAGTAGCTACTTTAAAGCAAAACGGGTACCGTACCGGTATATTGGGAAAATTACATGTTCAGCCAGAAAATGAATATCCATTTGATTTTAAAGATTTTGCAACTCATCCAATGAGAGATGTGCAACGGGTAGCTGACACCTCCAAAACTTTTATAGAAAGCTCAGAAGAGCCCTTTTTTCTGTATGTGAATTTTTGCGATCCGCATGTAAAATTTTTCAAACAGATAAAAGGCATCCCTGAAAACCCATATGATTCCACCATGGTTAAACCGTTTCCCTGGCAGGGGATTGACCAGCCGGAGGAACTGGCCAGGATTGCAGGCTATTATAATTGTGTAGCAAGGCTTGATGAAGGCGTTGGAATGTTGCTTAAAGCCGTCGAAGATTTAGGAGTAATGGACAATACCCTAATAATTTATGTTGGAGACCATGGCGCACCTTTTACTCGTGGCAAAGGATCCTGCTACGAATCAGGGATTCAAATTCCATTTATCATGAAATATGAAGATGTGAAGGCCAATATTCAATCCGAAAAATTCGTTTCTACCCTGGATATTTTACCTACCATACTTGATGCATCACATATAGAATTTAATTCTCCTCTAGAGGGTTATTCCCTTTTCAAAACATTAGCCGGTGAAGAAGACGCTGTCAGGAAATACCTGTTCTCCGAATTTACTTTTCATACACATCGTAATTTCTCGCCCAGACGAGCAGTACGAAATGACCGGTTTAAGCTTATTCACAACCTGCTTCACGGTGATAAAGCCTTACATCAACCGTCAATAGACGGTGACATGGCCTACCAGTTAAGCCGAGATGAAAAATACGATGGGACAAAAGTGCGTGATGCTTTTAATCTTTACGCAAATCCTACGGAATTTGAATTATATGATCTTAAGGAAGATCCATATGAATTTGTGAATCTTGCCAATAATGCCAAATATGGCAATGAATTGAACGAGTTAAAAACAGCTCTGCAGAATTGGCGTGAAGAAACGAATGATCCACTTCTGAATGATTCTGTATTCAATGCACATTTAGTACAAACTAAGCTGGATATCTTAAACAATACTAATAAAAGATCAATACTTAAGAATTAGAATCAGTTTGTCAGTTCCTTGCTTAAGGTTGATTTAAAATAATATAAGCTTTGTACGATCCAGAGCTGGCAATTCGAAAGTGGCCAGTCTGATATTGTCTTTTTGAATTACCTTTCCTTTAAAAGTCTTTTTCTCATCTTGACCCAAACATTCTAATGTTCCACTGTCCTTTTCATCAAGGGGAATGGTTAATATAAAAGGCTGTGGTGAATCAATTTCAAAACCTTCCTGAAATTGTTTAATTAACACATTGCCGGGTTTTCCCTGGATTTCTATCCTCATATTCCCATGCTCGAAAACAGTTCCCTTGTCCAGTAACATGGAATGGAACTCCTTACCGACCTTTGACATTACAGCAAAACTACCGGCAAACTCACCGTGTTCAAAACTGTTCTCTGATTCAGGGTTATAATCATTAAAAATAAGATCATAACGATCATTTACAGAAAAGACTTTTATACCAACAAATCCCGAATTTTCGTTCTCAGGTGAGAAATAATCAACCTTTGTCACCGATTTCCCTTCAGATCCATTGAAAACATCAATAATGGCAACAAAAGGTTTGGTCCGTGCTTCACCATTCTGACGGACAACCAATGTAGGCAAAGGTTTGTGATATAATTCTTCAGGGCCGCTTTCCTGGCTAATGGCCCGTGAATATGGAGCTTCAACCTTAAAAATCTCTCTTTCCTGCATACCCTGCATCCAAAGATTCAGGTGAAGCTTATCCCCCAGCATGGAAGGCATTTTAAACTGAGCTATAAAATTATCATCAGTTTTCGCGGCTTCCTTATTCTTGAAGTAATCATAGCCCGCCAGATCACCTTTTTCTGAGGATAGTTCATTTGTTTCACCAGTTGGAATGTCATCTCCGTTAAAATGTTTAAGTTCAACTGGCTCGCCCTGGCTGTGAAACAAATACTCATGTTTTTTATCATTCCCATCATTCCTGGATGAACGGAAAATATCGATAAAATATCCGG
>CAZXOJ010000197.1:0-8136 GCA_964642325.1 uncultured Bacteroides sp.
CCTCAACAGGACACAGCAGGGACTACGGTTCATATCCGTACGGCAGTTACAAAACGAGTAATTCTCTATTTTTCCCGGCTATTCCAGCAGATGACCGCCTCCATTCCAAGGAGAGGGTTTTGTCCGTCGTCCAGGGAAGCTCCGCAAGGGTATACCGCTTTGAAAACTTTGATGTGGGACTCTCAGTCATTCAGGATGAGTTTAAGGGTACAAACCTGCTTGTTGCGGGTATCAGGGATGAATACATGGTGGCTTTCAATGCAAAGACAAAGGATGGTCAGGTTCTTGAATTTTCGGCCGGGGTGGATGCAGGGACACTTGTAGATAAGGAAGGCAATGAATGGAACTTATTCGGAACTGCTATCTCGGGACCCAGAAAGGGCGAGCAGCTGAATCCTCTAAAATCTTTCATGGCATACTGGTTTTCCATAGGTGCATTTTATCCTGAACCTGAAATTTACGATTCGGGCATCTGATATAAAACTTCATATTGAGGTTAAATGAGATATGCTAATTATGCCTATGCTATATAGCATATTTCATAATTATTTACTTCTTTTGTAAGTTCAAATAAAAATTAACCCCACAAGGAAAGGTCAGGTCATGAATAAGGAAAAGGTATATGTTTTTGATACCACCCTCAGGGATGGAGAACAAGTCCCTGGATGTCAATTGAATACTATAGAGAAAATTGAAGTAGCCAAAGAACTTGAAAGCCTAGGTGTGGATATTATTGAAGCTGGATTTCCGATTTCGAGTCCAGGGGACTTTAACTCGGTGGTTGAGATATCAAAGGCTGTGAAGGAGCCCGTCATCTGTGGATTGACCCGGGCAGTAAAAAAGGATATAGAGGTGGCAGCAGAAGCCCTGAAATATGCCGCCAGGCCCAGGATACATACAGGGATCGGCACTTCCTATTATCATATCAATTTTAAGCTTAACTCTACCCAGGATGCCATCATTGAGCGGGCTGTTGAGGCTGTCAAATATGCCAAGAGCTTCGTAGAAGATATAGAATTTTACGCTGAAGACGCTGGCCGCACGGAGAACAAATACCTGGCCAGGGTGATTCAGGCAGTCATTGCCGCCGGGGCTACTGTCGTAAATATACCTGATACTACAGGATATACACTGCCCGAGGAATTCGGGGCTAAGATAAAGTATCTGAAAGACCATGTTGAGAATATTGATGATGCTATCATTTCCACACATTGCCATAATGATCTCGGTATGGCGACAGCCAATACTATGACAGGAGTGATCAATGGGGCCCGGCAGGTCGAAGTTACCATGAATGGTATAGGTGAAAGGGCAGGGAACACTTCCCTTGAGGAGGTGGTGATGACCATTAAGAGCCGCAAACACCTGAAATTATACACGGATATTAATACCAAGCAAATTTACAGGACTTCCCGCCTGGTATCTACACTGATGCGTATGCCTGTTCAGGCGAACAAGGCCATCGTGGGAAGGAATGCTTTTGCTCACTCCTCAGGTATCCACCAGGATGGGGTTTTAAAAAAGAGGGAGAATTATGAGATCATTGACCCGAGGACTGTCGGGATCAATGAATCCTCTATTTTACTGACCGCCCGAAGCGGCCGTGCTGCCCTGAAGCATCGGGTTGAAAAACTTGGCTACAAGCTCACCAAGGCAAAACTGAATCATTTATACGAAGAGTTTCTGGATGTCGCGGATAAGAAGAAAGAGGTCAATGATGAGGACCTGAAGGTACTTGTCGGAAAAGAAAAACGCGGTCCCAGGAATATCGAAGTAGAAACACTCCAGGTTACATGTGGGTTGAATTCTATCCCCACAGCCACTGTAGGTTTGAATATCCAGGGTGAAAGTCTACTGGAAACAGCCATAGGTAACGGACCGATCGATGCTGCTTTCACCGCTGTAAAGAAGATGGTAAATAAGAAAGTGCGCCTGGAGGAATTCCTAATCCAGGCAATTACCAGGGGCAGTGAGGACATGGGAAAGGTACATGTACAGGTGCAACACAAGGGAGGTACGTATTATGGATTTTCAGCCAACACTGATATTGTTACAGCATCAGTTGAAGCTTTCGTTGATGCCCTTGCACAGATCGTCTGAGTGTGATCTTCAAGAATCACTTCCAGCTTCCGGTATTTTCAAGCATTTTTAGCATATCTTTGTAATTTGAAATATTCAAATCTTTAAATCTTTTATTATTTAAAATGTCCAAAACGCTATTTGATAAAATATGGGAACAGCACGTCGTGGATACGATCCCGAATGGACCGGATGTATTGTATATTGACCGGCACTTCATCCACGAGGTTACCAGTCCGCAGGCTTTTGCGGGACTTAAAAAGAGGGCTGCCAAAGTTTTTCGACCCGGACAGGTATTTGCCACTCCTGACCATAATGTGCCAACCATAGACCAGCATCTTCCTATACAGGATAAGCTATCCAGGTTACAGGTTGAAAAGCTTACGGAAAATTGTGAGGCGCACGGAATTCAACTATTCCGCTTAAGTGATGAAGATCACGGGATTGTTCATATCATTGGTCCTGAGCTGGGGATCACTCAACCGGGACAAACCATTGTGTGCGGGGACAGCCATACAGCCACGCATGGTGCTTTTGGAACCATTGCCTTTGGTATTGGCACCAGTGAAGTGGAAATGGTATTCGCAAGCCAGTGCCTCCTTCAATACAAGGCGAAAAAAATGAGGATTACTGTTGAGGGTGAACTTGGTCCTGGTGTAGTATCCAAGGATGTCATCCTGTACATCATCGCCCAGCTGGGAGCAGGTGGTGGAACAGGATATTTCGTTGAATATGCTGGATCTACTTTCAGGAATATGTCCATGGAAGCCCGCATGACTGTTTGTAATATGAGCATTGAGATGGGAGCGAGGGGTGGTTTGATCGCACCTGATGAGAAGACATTTGAATACCTGAAAGGAAGAAAATTTGCTCCACAAGGTACTGATTATGACAAGCAGGTAACAGGATGGAAGAAACTATACTCTGATCCTGATGCTGTATTCGATAAAGAACTGAATATCAAAGCCGAAGAAATACCACCTATGCTAACCTACGGAACGAATCCCGGCATGGGGATTCCTGTTGACCAGGCAATACCAAGCCGGGCAGGCGAGGCGAAGGCATTGGAATATATGGGACTTAACAAGGGTGAAATGTTGCTCAACAAGACTGTAAATTATGTCTTCATAGGCAGCTGCACCAATGCACGCATAGAGGATTTCAGGGCCGTGGCCAATCTTGTCAGGGGAAAACAAAAAGCAGAAAATATCCACGCCTACCTGGTTCCTGGATCTAAACAGGTAGAAAGACAGATTGATGATGAAGGGCTCAGAGAGGTTCTCGAAGAGGCCGGTTTTAAGATCAGACAACCGGGTTGTTCTGCGTGCCTTGGAATGAATGATGATAAGGTACCCAAAGGGGAATACTGTGTATCCACTTCCAACCGGAATTTTGAAGGAAGGCAGGGTCCAGAATCGCGAACCATTCTTGCCAGCCCCCTAACGGCTGCAGCAACAGCCCTTACCGGTAAGATCACAGATGTCAGAAATCTAGTTTAATAGACCATGGAAAAATTTAATAAAATAACATCAACTGCTGTTCCGCTTCCCGTGGAGAACGTAGATACTGACCAGATTATCCCGGCCAGGTTCCTGAAAGCCACTGACAGGGAAGGATTTGGAGACAACCTGTTCAGGGACTGGCGCTATGATGAGAGTGACCAGCCCAAACCAGATTTTGTCTTGAACAACGCGAAATACCAGGGATCCATACTGATTGCCGGAAAAAATTTCGGTTCAGGCTCAAGCCGGGAACATGCTGCATGGGCGCTGGCGGATTATGGCTTCCAGGTTGTTGTATCCAGCTTTTTTGCAGATATCTTTAAAAACAATGTTTTGAACAATGGATTGCTTCCCGTTCAGGTATCCGATGATTTTCTCGCATTGTTACTTGAAAAAGTAGCTTCCGATCCTGAAGAAAAAATCATTGTAAACCTGGAAGACCAGGAAATAAAGCTTTTGAGCACAGGGGATTCTGAGCAATTCGAGATCAATCCCTATAAGAAGCAATGCCTTCAAAATGGCTATGACGATATTGATTACCTGCTAAGTATCCTGGATAAGGTTGACAGATATGAAGTATCGGCACAAAAATGAAAAGTTTGATAATCAAAAATATAAAGTCATGAAACTGGAAATAATGGATACCACCTTGCGTGATGGAGAACAAACCTCCGGCGTATCCTTTAATGCCCTCGAAAAGCTTAATATTGCGAAAATATTGCTCTGTGAAGTGAAGGTGGACAGGATAGAGATCGCCTCTGCCCGTGTCTCGGAAGGGGAATTTGAAGCGGTCCAGAAGATAATGGAGTGGGCCGATCAGAATAATCTTAATGAGCGTATTGAGATCCTTGGTTTCATTGATAAGAATGCATCACTCGACTGGATTAAGGATGCAGGGGCAAGGGTAGTGAACCTGCTTGCCAAAGGTTCTTTGCTACACGTAAAGGAACAACTGCGCAAAACACCGGAGGAGCACCTGGCCGACCTGGTCTCTGCCATCGAGTATGCCACCTCAAAAGACATAATCTGTAATCTTTACATGGAGGACTGGTCAAATGGGATGATCCATTCACCCGATTATGTATATTTTCTCGCAGATACACTGAAAGACATGAACCTCAGGAGATTAATGCTGCCAGATACACTGGGTATCCTGAATCATGAACAGACATATGAATTCTGCAGCAAGATGCTGGAAAGGTATCCTGACCTGCATATTGATTTTCATGCCCATAATGATTATGACCTGGCAACGGCCAATGTATATTCCTCAATCAGGGCTGGTGTACATGGAGTACATACAACGGTGAACGGTCTTGGAGAAAGGGCAGGTAATGTTCCTCTTTCCAGTGTGATGGGAATACTTAGTGATCATCTGCATGTGGAACACAATGTGGATGAATCGAAACTGACCAAGATCAGTCGTCTTGTGGAATCATTTTCCGGCATAAGGGTTCCTGAAAACAAACCACTTATCGGGGAAAATGTATATACGCAGACCTGTGGAGTACATGCAGACGGGGATTCCAAAAATAATTTATATTTCAATGAGTTGATGCCGGAGCGTTTTGGCCGGACAAGGAAATATGCCCTGGGCAAGACCTCCGGAAAAGCAAACATAACAAAGAACCTGGAGGAGCTCGGGCTGGACCTTGACCTGGAATCAACCAAAATGGTTACCCAGCGGATCATTGAGCTTGGTGATAAAAAAGAGACTGTTACCACCGAGGACCTTCCATACATCATCTCGGATGTCCTGGAAGGAATTGACCTTCACCAGCCCATTAAGGTGAAAAGCTATGCCCTGACCCTGGCCAATGGTCTTCGGCCCATTGCCAATATCATCATCGAGATCAACGGGAAGGATTACGAGGAAAGCAGCATAGGCGACGGACAATATGATGCCTTCATGAAGGCTCTCTGGAAGATATATACAGAACAGTTGGGCAGGAAACGTCCTATCCTGGTTGATTACATCGTGACCATTCCACCCGGAGGAAAAACGGATGCCCTTGTGGAAGCCGTGATTACCTGGGAATTCAAGGAAAGGGAATTCAAAACCAAGGCGGTGGAGGTCGACCAAACTGAAGCCGCAATCAAGGCTACTGAAAAAATGCTGAATATCATAGAAAGAAATCATTTCAAATAGGATGGATTATAAAATTACTGTATTGCCCGGGGACGGGATTGGACCGGAAGTTGTCGCACAGGCCTTAAAATTAATTCCTGTAATAGAACAAAAAGAAAAAGTAAGTTTCAGCTTTGAAGAAGGCCTGATCGGTGCTGTGGCCATTGATCAGACAGGCAATGCCCTGCCAGATGATACCATTGAAAAGTGTAGAACTTCTGATGCAATTTTACTGGGCGCAGTAGGACATCCGAAATACGACCTGGATCCGACCGCCAAGGTAAGGCCCGAACAGGGACTGTTGAAGATCAGGAAATCACTTGGTTTATTTGCAAACATACGGCCTGTAAAAACATTTCCCGTACTGGATCCAATTTCTCCCCTTAAGGATCATCTCCTGAAGGGTGTAGATTTTATAGTGTTCAGGGAACTGACGGGTGGTATATATTTCGGGGATAAGGGACGTAATGAAGACAGAACAGAGGCCTGGGACCATTGCAACTATTCTGCTCCCGAGATTGAACGAATCGCAAAAATGGCTTTTGAAACGGCTGGTAAACGCAGGAAGAAGGTGACCCTGGTGGACAAGGCCAATGTGCTTGAGACATCCCGGCTGTGGAGGGAAACGGTTCAAAAAATGGCACCTGATTATCCTGATATCACACTTGATTTTATGTTTGTGGACAATGCAGCCATGCAGATCATCCTGCAACCATCAAGTTTTGATGTGGTACTTACCGAGAATATGTTCGGCGATATTATTACCGATGAAGCATCGGTAATCACGGGTTCCATTGGAATGTTGCCTTCTGCATCTGTGGGAGAGGGGACAGCCCTTTTTGAACCCATCCACGGATCAGCACCTCAGATTGCCGGAAAGGATATCGCCAATCCATTCGCTACGATACTCAGCCTTGCGATGATGATGGATCATTTCGGACTTGGAAAATCGGCCGAGGACATACGAAATATTGTTACAGCTGCGTTGGAATCAGGTATGGTGACAGGAGATATCAAACCCAATGACCAGAAACGTACCTCGGAAGTGGGAGACTGGGTCAGGGACCGCTTGCAACAGACTGTCTAGATTAGTACCAGTCATTCCTGTCTTGCTTTCATTCACCGGTGAAATTCACCTGTTCATCTGGAATTATTTCATTTAATGAATTGTTAACATAATCTTTGATGTTAAATACAACTTTTTGGTGTCGTATTTGTCTATGTAGGTAAACCCATTAAATGAAATGAGGAAACCACTTATCATAACCCTGTATATACTTTTTTCCATCTTACCACTGATGGCGGATAGTGGAGAAGAAGATACAGGTCCACGATATACCATCAGCGGACACATCAGGGATGCAGGTACCGGCGAGGAACTTATCGGTGCAGCCGTAATTGTGGAGGAACTGAACAGGGGAACGGTCACCAATGTTTACGGATTTTATTCACTGAGCCTTACACCAGGATTCTACCATCTAAAATTCTCCTATGTAGGATATGAATTACAGGAACTGGCGGTTAACCTGGATGAGAACCAGACCTACAACGTCGAATTGAAAGAGGATATCCAGGAGCTTGAAGAAGTAACCATCCGCTCAGAAGGCAGACAGGCACACGTAAAGAGGCCTGAGATGAGTGTGAATAAACTGCCTATCAAAAATATCAAAAGAATTCCCACATTAATGGGGGAAGTGGATGTGATAAAGGCCATTCAACTGCTTCCAGGCGTACAGGCATCCAGTGAGGGGGCATCGGGCTTTTCTGTCAGGGGCGGAAATCCTGACCAGAACCTGATCCTGCTGGATGAGGCAACGGTTTACAATGCTTCCCACCTCATGGGGTTCTTCTCCGTTTTTAATAATGATGCCATAAAGGATGTCACCTTATACAAGGGTGATATTCCTGCAGACTATGGGGGAAGGCTTTCTTCCCTCCTGGATGTGAGGATGAAGGAAGGCAACCTGAAGAAGTTCTCCGGATCAGGGGGGATAGGCACCATTTCCAGCCGGCTTACCCTGGAAGGCCCAATAATAAAAGATAAAACTTCTTTCCTGGTGGCTGGAAGAAGGACTTATGCAGATGTCTTCCTGCCATTTGCTAAAGATCCGGATGTAAGGGACAACACCTTGTATTTCTATGACCTGAACCTGAAAGTGAATCATATTTTTAATGAAAAGAACAGGTTGTTTTTGTCTAGCTACATGGGACGGGATGTATATGGCAATCCATTTGCCAAGATGGCTTTTGGTAACCAGACCTACTCCCTCCGCTGGAACCACCTGTTTTCTTCCAGAATTTTCAGTAATTTCACATTGCTGCACAGCAGGTATCAATATGAGCTTGGAACACCGGAAGGGGAGGCAAATTCATTTACCTGGCATTCCAAAATGAAAGATTACAGTGCCAAGGCGGACGTGATTTTCT
>CAZXOJ010000198.1:0-5619 GCA_964642325.1 uncultured Bacteroides sp.
TTAAGACGCAGTAAGATTGTGTTTTGGTTCAGAATTCTCATGGATCTTGTCCAACCCTATCAAGGCTGAACCCAGGAATCCTTTGACTTCCATCTAATAATTTCCATTTTCCAGAGGGGTGATGTAGGCTCCAAGCGGATTGCTTTTTGATCAGCTCAGTTTGTACATTCAGGCTTTCACCCTTCTCTTTTTGGGACTCTGTACTGACACGGATTATTGGTGCGAATCTTATTTTTTCCATGATTGTGCAGTTTTCATTTACCTTTTTTGTCAACGGGCCCATTTAGCCGGATTTCACGGTTCAATAACCATTCTTCCTTCGCATGTTCACTGTCCCTGTCTTCATCTATCAAAATCCATGTCAATGGGGCCTTAAGGACGAGAACTTTTTTTTGTGGTTTCATGCTTGTGCGGTATTAATTGTTCGGTTCAATGGTAGTAAATAGGATTGGATATAATTTGTTTCAAAGGTATTAATTTCTTCCAGGGGTGGATACTTGTACTGCTTTACGAATCTCCGAGTTCCCACTTTACATGTAAGAAATGGCAGCAATGCATCAACCGAGGTACTTCCAGACATAAATTAAGCAACATTAAGGATTTCAATTCCGGTGTTCATTATCTAAACCGCAACAGGATGTTTATCCTCAAAATCAGGAAAAAATGCTTTTATATATTGATGCGGACTTCCCCTTCTCAGTGAGCGATTTCCAAAACCGTCACCAAAATCGTCAACACATATGAAAAAGGCCTTGCAGATCATTGACCTACAAGGCCTTGTGGTGTTAAGGTGAAGTACCAGCTAAACTAGTACCCTCAAGGTGATCAGAATCAGCAACAGCCCTTTCCCGGCTCACCCTCAAGGTTTGGCTCCCCTTCCACTTTCCCGTTCATTTTCTCTTCAAACTTCTTACGCCAGTATGAACTCGGATGGCGGTGGCTCCAATGTCTATCCTTACTGCGCCAGGACCGACTGCTTTTATGTCCGGGGCCCAATCCCGAGAGCAGGATCTTCGAAAGAACCAATATCCCAAGTGTTTGCCAGTAGGTTAATATAGGACCGCTGAACAATTCCGGTACCAGCCAGTTCCATAATAACATCACCACGTAGGTAAACAATGCCATGAAGGCAACCCCCATGACTACAAATTTTCCAAAATAAAATACTCCTCTAGCTTTCATGACTATAAATTTTAAAGTTGATTATACAATTCTTTTAACTTCTTCCTCAGAAACAGGATAGCATACCGCTTTCTGGAGAGCAGGGTATTAACCCCTTCACCGGTATCAGCTGAAATATCCTTGAAACTCTTGTCTTCAAATTCATTCCAGATAAAAACATCCCGTTGTTCCTCGGGCATCTCATCCAATGCGCTATCAATCGCTTCCCATATCATATCCCTCATCATTTCATCTTCAGGGTCCCTTGTCAAAGCAGGCAGGATATCTTCAAGCATCAGGGGCGCCCCATCCTCTTCCCTGCTCACTACCTGCTTATCTGAAAACGCTTCCGGTTTCTTCTTCCGGTAATAATCCGTAATCCTGTTCCTGGTGACTGTAAATAGCCAGGAGGTGATCCTTTCGGTGGAACGGATATCGTCAAATCCTCTCAAAAACTGGTATAATACATCCTGCAGAATGTCTTCAGCATCCTCTTCACTCCGGACCTGCTGCCTGATGAAACCCAGCAGCCTTCCCTTTTCCCTGGTTGCAACCTCACTTATATACCTGCTCTCTTCTGCGGTCATTTGATCTGAATTCCTGTTTCTGTTATTGTTGACGGATCAGCTAATAAAATATTTTATAAAAAAAAACGGGGGCTGTTCAAACCCCCGTTCATTTTTCAATTATTCTATCTCTATCGGCTCATAATCCTTGAACCACTTAAAGTCCGTATTTTCTATCAGGTCCCTGTATTCAGGCCACACATCCTCATAAAATAAATTGCACATATCCAGCGCCTTGCCAACCATTTCCTCAGCCTGCTCCACCAGCCTTTTTTCCGTGGTAGTCGGACCTGCCGGCCTGGATTGAATATACCTCGATGCTTCAGAGAGCTTAATGGCAGCAGTTGGCTTGTCGAAACCGGAGATCCCCTGCTGCTTTTCAACTTTTCCATTGATATATTCCCATACAATGTTCAGGGAGTCCTGCACAGCCTTTGTTTGTTTTGCCACATCTTTCAGGTCCGCATCGTTATTGCCTTTGACCTGGTCTGAGATCCTGGAGAGTACAGCTTTAGATTCTGTCAGTCTGGATGTGGCCTTGCTCAGTGCCACAGCTTTTTTGCTCAGTTCATTATACATCTTTTCATTGGCTTCAAGTGCTTTAAGATCCACCTCTATGCGCGGGTCAAAACTTACCATGATCATGGTTGAATCTTTCAGGTCGCCACAGTTCATAACCATTTTATATTCTCCAGGCATAACACTAAAACCGGCAGGTTCTCCACTTCGTGAACGAGCTCCTCTCCCATACCTGGCCGCCCATGGATTGGGATACCTGACACCTTTCTTGTGTAATCTCCACCTGACCTTATTTAATCCAGGTTCGGCTTTGTATACGAGGGTCCTGATCAATTCATCCCCATCATATACCTTTAGCTTAACACTATCATATTTAGGTTTTTGTTCCCCTTTTATTTTGTTTTGCATGGGATCCTTTTGATCATCTCCTGTGACTGATCTGTTCTTTTTGCCTTTTTTCCCGATATCTCCTTCCTGGGAATCGGGCTTTTCTACATCCTGTTCTTCCTGTTTCTCCAGGTAGTATGTAAGTATCCCTCCAGACATTCTATTTTCTCCTTCATATGTTGCATCCCCTGGGAAATGATTCCCGGCCGGTTGCTGGTATCCTTGTAAAAGAATGGCTTCAGGGGGATCGAATACGTTAAATTTTTGTTGAAGTACAGCACCACCGGTCCTGGCGATTTCCCTCAAGGGACGAATATCATCAAGTACATAAACAGCCCTGCCGAAAGTTCCTATCACCAGGTCAGCTTCTCTTTCCTGGATGACCATATCCATCGTCGAAACCGAGGGATATCCGTTTTTCCATTGGGTCCAGGTCTGTGCCTTATCAATACTTACCCATAATCCATGTTCTGTACCAAGGAAAACTAGTTTTGGTTCCACCGGGTCATGGAGGACAGAAAGGGCATATCCATTTACGGTATCACCTGCTACAATATTTTCCCAGCTGGCTCCAAAATCTTTAGTATGGTAGGCATAAGTGTTAAAATCTCCCATCCTGTAATTATTGGCGACAAGCCATGCTTCCCCGGCATTGTAAACAGAAGGCTGAATCTGTGGGATCCAGGAGCCGGCAGGTAAGCCAGGAATGTTAGAAGATACATTTGTCCAGTTCTCACCACCGTCCGAAGTCAACTGCACATTTCCGTCATCTGTTCCAACCCAGATCAGCCCTTTTTCTAAGGGACTTACGGCAATGGCCAAAATGGTCGTATGGTTTTCCGCCCCTGTAACATCGAGGGTGAGTCCCCCACTCTTTCCATAGGTCTGTTTCTCCTTGTCATTGGAGGTAAGGTCAGGCGAAATAATTTCCCAGGTGAGTCCCTTGTCTGTGCTTTTATGCAGGAACTGGCTGCCAAAATATATGGTAAAATTATCGAAAGGATCCTGTTCAATGGCTGCGTTCCAGTGGAAACGTAATTTGGTCTCCAGATCTGGTGCGGTAGGCTTGATACTATAGCTTGCTCCTGTCTCATAATCGTATCTGCCAACATTCCCTCCCTGCGACATGGCATAACCATACCTGGCATCATCAGGATCTGGCATAACGTCAAAGCCATCGCCAAACATAACCTCCTGCCAGTATTCATTGCGTATCCCGCCACTTCTCCAAACATAAGCCGGTCCTCTCCAGGAACCATTGTCCTGGAGTCCGCCGTAGACATTATAGGGCATCTCATTATCCACTCGAATATGATACCATTGGCCAAGGGGAAGGTTTTCCATGAATTGCCATGTCTTTCCCCTGTTCCTTGATATGGCCATTCCTCCATCATTGCCCTCAATGATCAGGTTGGGATCTTCAGGATGTATCCAGAATGCATGGTGATCGGAGTGTATATTGCCGGCTATTTCCTGGAAGGATTTCCCTCCATCCTCACTCATACCAATCCTGCTGTAAAGGGTATATAACCTGTTCTCATTTTTTGAATCGACATATAGTTCAAAATAATAGAATGGCCTGTTACCAATATCTCTTTTCTCACTGACCTTCTTCCATTTCTGCCCGCCGTCATCAGAACGATACAGGGCATTTTTTTTGGACTCAACCAGTGCATAGACAATTTTCGGGTTGCTCGGTGCAATGGCAAGTCCCATGCGGCCAAGCTCACCTTTGGGCAATCCGTCTTTATCAGTCCGCTTATTCCAGGTCTTCCCCCCATCAATAGTAACATACAATCCGGATCCGGGTCCACCGGATTTAAAAAACCAGGGCCAGCGCCTGTGCTCCCACATGGCAGCTATAAGTTTATTCGGATTTTGCGGATCCATGACAAGGTCTGCCGCTCCCGTCTTCTCATCCACAAATAGTATCTTTTCCCAGGTCTTCCCTCCATCGGTGGTTTTGAAAACTCCTCTTTCGGGATGTTCCCACCAGGGATTCCCTATGGCACCCACATATACTGTATTTTCATCCCGCGGATCAATTATGATCCGGTGAATATTCCGGGTGTTTTCAAGACCCATCATTTCCCAGGATTTCCCCCCGTCCATGGATTTGTAGATCCCGGCTCCCAGGTTCAGGGAATTTCTTGGATTTCCTTCCCCGGTCCCAACCCAGATCACATCCGGATTGGATTGGGTAATGGCCAGGGCTCCGATATTGATCAATTTTTCTTTATCAAAAAGAGGTTCCCAGGATATTCCACCACTCTCTGATTTCCAGACTCCTCCGGATGCGGTACCAATGTATATGATATCAGGATCACTGACTACTGCATCTATGGCAGTTACACGGCCACTCATTCCCGCGGGACCGATACTCCGGGCTTTCATTTCTTTCAGCTTGTCAACATCCAGTTGCTGGCCGGTGGCCAGGGGCAGCCACAGTAATACCGCCAGGGCAGATGCAATCAACGATCTGCCATTGAAGGTTTGCTTCATTGTCGGAATAGGATTTAATGTATAGATCTTAAAAGAAGACGGAATTTACTAATAATTTTCCGGATCAGGTTAAGGCCTGCTCAATATCCTGGATAAGGTCGTTTATATCTTCAATACCAACTGACAACCTGAGCAATGTATCTCGCACACCCATTTCAAGCCTCAGTGATTCAGGGTATTCTGAATATATGGTTGACCAGGGATGGATCATCAGGCTTTTGTTATCATTCATGTTTGTGGCCCTGCGGATGACGTTCAGCTTATTCATGAAAGAATAACAATCCTCCATGTTAGAAAGGTCAAAGGTCATGATGGTCCCGGGAATACCATTGAACTGCTCTTTGCTTAACCGGTAGTATTCAGAACTTGCCAGTCCGGGATAGGTGAGCTTCTTAATATTGGGATGGTCGCTAAAATGTTCAGCCAGCCTCAGACAATTTTCAAAGGACCGTTCCACCCTGAGCTCAAGAATATCCAGTCCCAT
>CAZXOJ010000198.1:5719-8120 GCA_964642325.1 uncultured Bacteroides sp.
GTTTCGAAAAACAAAAGCCGGGTATTTTCATCAATATTCTTCTCAATATTATCATAATCAAGCAGGTCGCAAACCCTGGCCTCAATGCAAAGATTCCTCAAGGTTTTATGGAACAAGCCGTAGGTGTGCCCGAACAGATGAGGTGAAACAAGTATATTTTCCCCTGGTCTTACAAGGGCCAATACGGTGCTACTGATTGCCGCCATACCTGAAGCCATGGCCAGTGCAGCCCGGCCTCCGGTGGCTGCAACAACCTTTCTTTCAAGGTATTCAACAGAAGGATTACTGGACCGGGAATAGGCATGTGCTTGTTTCTTGTCCTGGAAGGCATCGGCAATATCCTCCGCGGATTCAAAGTCAAAGGCACCTGTTTCATAGACGGGCATATGCAGGGAATTATAAGGATCCTGTTTTGCATAAGGTGTTGTCAGCATTTTTGTTGTGAATCCAAGTTCTTTTGCAGCCATCTTCTTCCGCTTTGGTTTGAATCAGTAAATATAATAAAAGTGGGAAATTAAAGATAAACAGACCCGCAAGTCATGATATTCGAATTTGATATCTTTATTATTATAATGTATCTTTTGTATCCAATAACACTCATATGCATCTCAAACCCTAAACCAAATCACTAATTATGAAATATTTAAGCTTTCTATTGCTGGCACTTTGCAGCAGTGCATACATTTCCGCCCAGACGGATCTTGAAATTTTTACACTTTCGGGGCGTTATGGGTTTCCACAGGAATATGAGACGACATACGATGAGAAAGCTACGGAGACTGGCATCCTGGCGAACCTGCAGATTCCGGTGCCCTTCGATGAATCGACCATCTGGTACAGCCAACTCACATTTACCAACTTCAGGGTGAAAAATGACATCATCATGCCTGATGATATAGCAAATCCAATCAGTATCTACGGATTTATCCTGCAAACAGGAATTTATCAGAAATTTAGTAACGGCAGGGGCCTACAGCTTTTATTTGCGCCGCGTTTTATGACTGATTTCAACAATGTTGACGGTAGTCATTTCCAGATTGGGGGAGTCGCCTTATATGAGAAACGATTCAGTGATAAGCTGATGATGCGATTTGGTGCCATTTTACACGATGAATTGGGAGGCCCCTACATGGTACCTATCGTATATACTGACTGGCAAATTTCATCTAAATGGAGTCTCAAGGGCAACTGGCCCATTTCAGGGAAGATCAAATACCAGGTCAATGACAATCTTTCTACTGGGATCAGCCATTTTGGCCTTGTTACATCATACAAACTTGGACATCCGGATTACCAGGGAGATTATATCGAGCGTACCAGTATTGACGAGTGCCTGTTTGCGCGTGTAAGGATAGTGGGTAATTTCCACCTGGAAGGAAGACTTGGATATGCCCTGGGCAGGTCATATTCTCAATATGAGGCTGATCAGAAAGCTGATTTTCGGATCACCATCATTAAATTCGGTGATGACCGGGTAGCGAAAAATGTAAATTTCAATCCCGGTCCTATTGCCCTGCTCAGGTTTGTTTATAATCTTCCCCTGTAATGCAGAGCTGAAAAATTCATACCTTTAAAAGGAAAACCAATCAATAATCACACATTTATATGCATATGGCTTTAAAATGTCCTTTTTGCGATCACGTGGGAATGCCCATCGTTGAAAAAAAGATGACTGAAACCGGCTGGGTCGTATTTGTTTTACTGGTGATATTTTGCCTGCCTCTTTGCTGGATCCCTTTTGTAACGGAAGGGACTAAAGAAGAGATCCGAAAATGCGCCAATTGTGGGAGCAGGCTTGGCTAAGCAGCTGGCCATTGAGAAAAATGGGCGACTTACATTTTCGGGTTACCTGATCAATGCACTGATCCTGGCATCCTGCCTTGGAACCCTGGCTTACCCTTTACTGAGCCAGCAGGGGACCTTACATTTTGACTGCATTTTTAAGGAGGTCACAGGACTACCCTGTCCGAGTTGCGGCTATTCAACAGCCATCATTTCTGTTTTCCAGAAGGATTTCCAACATGCCTTCCTCCATAATCCGGGATGGATCATTTGGATTGCTTTCCAGCTCATTCTGGTTTTTATCGGAATGAAATCATTGATTATGGGCAAACAGGCCGTTCTGGGAAATGGCCTGTTGTATTTGCTCATCATCCTGATCGTTTTGATCTGGGCGGGCAAATTCCTTATTGGTCCCGAATACTATTAAAGAAAATCCAGTAAGCAACAAATCTCTATTTCAGTTTCTCCTGGTATTTAGCACTGAATTTTTCCACCTTCGGCTTAATAATAAATGTACAATAAGGCTGGTTGGGATTGTTCTGGAAATAATCCTGGTGGTAATCTTCGGCCTTATAGAAGTCAGTAAATTCCTTGATCTCCGTAACGATGGGATCGCTGA
>CAZXOJ010000199.1:0-8086 GCA_964642325.1 uncultured Bacteroides sp.
GCACGAAGAACCCTTTCTGCCTTTTCCTTGTTGACAAAATTGTAAGTCATCAGGAATACATCGAACCTTCCGTCATTTGCGGCCGCCATCAGAACCGTCTCCAGGTCCTCCTCAGGGGGCAGGTACCAGGCAGATCCATGGCAGGAAACACCCACAGACTTCACCCTTCCTTCTGCCTTTAGCTGTTGCATGGCCGAATGAAAGGCTTCATCTTTCAGGATACGGGTATTTTCAGCACTATGAAGCATAAGGCAATCAACATATCCGGTCTCTAACCTCTCAAGGGCCTGCCTGACCCTTTCAAGTACATCCTCCTTGCTCTTGAATTGTTCCTGCTCATAGATCTTGGTAGTGATGAATAGTTTATCACGGTCAAAATCACGGATCACTTTTCCTACCATCTTTTCATGGTTTCCGTTCCCATATTGCTGGGCAGTATCGATATAATTGATCCCGGATTTCAAGGCGGCCCTGAGAACGGATTCTCCTGTTGGGTAGCCAACACCTATATCAGTAATATCAAATCCCGTCCTTCCCAGGGTCTTGTATGCCAGGGTAGCTTGTTCCGATTTTCCTGCACCACTCCCGGGCTTTATTAACAGGGGACCAGCCATGGCTCCAAGGGAAGTATTTTTGATGAAGGTCCGGCGATTCAGGTATTTTTTCATGGGTGTAATTATTATTGGGATTTTAAAAGGTAATGCTTCCTCAGGGACTCGTGCCTTGTCTTATGGTTCAGAAAGGTGCCCGTAACCATGGTTGTATGGTAATGGTCAAATTGTTTTACAACTTCAAAGTCAATATTTGACATTCGAAGGCTGTCCAGGTAAGGCTCACTTGTAAAGATAAGGTATTCTCCCATTTTCAAGTCCTCCTGAAGCATGGGGATATCCCTCTGCCTTACCTCGTTTTCAGCATAGAAATGGGTGGTAAAGGTTAGGACTCCCAGCGTCCTGATTTTATGTTCGGGGAAATGCTGGTTGGCATACCTGGCCACCTGGGTCCCGGATTGATATTGCAACAATTCCGGGTAGAACAGCAGGTTCAGGTAAAAATTGACCAGGATAGTAGCCAGGGCCGAAACATAAACTATCTTCCACTTTCCTTTCATCTTTGACCTGAAAACCGGGATAAACATTATACCAGTCAGTGCGATAGCCGTAATGGCCAAAATATACGGGCCATCTGGCCTGAACAGTATTTGAATGATGATGAGCAGGGCGAGGAGGAGGAAGACAGTAAATAACTGGGTAATTTTGAAATACCTGATTTCCCTCCTAAGTGTCATCCTGTGTATCCAGTCCGCCGTCAAAATAGCCAGCAGGGGGAAAATGATATTAGTATAGTGTGGGAGCTGGAAACCTGATAATGAGAACACCAGTAATGCCAGTACAGATCCGGAGATGGTGTAAAATTCAGCCTCCTGGTTTACTTTCCGGATATTACGAATGATCTTTTTTAAAAATGCGTAGTACATGGCCATGGACCAGGGAATAAAGGCCCAGAGCAGTGTGTGAATGAAGAAGAAGGGATCGCCGGATCCTTTTATGGGACCGGTATTGAAGAACCTCCCGAATTGACTGTCCCATAAAAAGAACCGTATCCCGGACACCCCGCTCCGGCCGAAAACAATCTTATCGGGATGGCTGTCGAACTGGTGGTAGAGGGCATATAGCTCTGGTGTTACGAAGAGGGTGATAAGGGCCAGGCTAAGGATCCATCTTGTACTCAGGATCAACCTGAATTTCCTTTTAAACAGGATCTCCCCGGCAACAGCCCCGAAGATGGGGATCAAAGTAAAAAGCCCTTTTGTCATTACAGCCATGGCAGCAAAGAGCGAAGCCCATAGCAGGCTGGTCCAACGATACTGCTGCACCAGCCTATGGTAATGGTAAATACTGGCAATGATCAACCCTGTTAAAATGGGCTCTGCCCTGACATCATTGTTGGATATAATCAGGTGTTCGGCACAGGCGAGGATCAATACAGCCAGCAGGGCAGTCTCCCGGTTGTAGAGCTCCCTGGTAAACCTGAAGGTGTAATAGAGAGCCAGTGTTGTAAATAGGATGGCCGGCAGTTTATAGGCAAAAGCATAAATCCCGAAAATTTTAAAACTGGCAGCTGTTACCCAGAATGGAAAATGGGGTTTATCCAGCCAATCAATACCATCATAGGTAAGATCCCAAAAGTTTCCACTCATCACCATTTCCTTGCTGATGCTGGCATACAGTGCTGAATCAGAAATGAATAAATCATTCAGCAATCCGGTTAAATTTACCAGGATTGCCAGTCCCAGGATAGCGTAGTAGACGAATAGATTATTTTTCTCCAGTAAATTGATGGTATCCGGATTATTTAGTTGCTACAGTTAATCCTGCAATTCCTCCAAGAAAGGGCCGGTATTCAACCATGCTAAAACCAGTATCTGACAAAAACTGTTTTATCTCAGCCGGTTCATAAAAATTCCGGGCCGATGCAGCAAGGTATCTGTAAGCACCCTTGTGTCCTGAAAGCCACCCGCCAATCCCCGCCACAAAAACTTTAAGGTAAAGCCGGAACAGGCTTTTCATTAAGCGATTCTCTGGCTGGCTGCTTTCAATGATTACAAACTTTCCATTTGGTTTCAGGACCCTGAAGATCTCCTGCAGGAATTTTTCCCGGTCAGGATTTTTGTATGTAAGGTTTCGAAATGCAAAGGATATCCCGATCACATCAAGATCTTCATTTTCCAGTGGCATTGATGCGGCATCTCCCTGGATGAATTCGATATTTTTGAGATTGGCTTTACCTGCTTTTTCCCTGGCCACATCCAGCATTGGCTGGCTATAATCGAGCGCCTGTATTTTGGTTTGCCCATTGACCTGCCTTGCCATCCTGATGGCCAGGTCACCTGTCCCGGTACAGAGGTCCAGGACCCGGGTAGGTTCTCCTTCAAGGCATTTTCGCACTGCAGCCTTTCGCCAGCTTTCATCCAGCCGCCAGGTGATAACACGGTTTAACATGTCATAACGGACCGGAACTTCATTGAACATTTTTTCCAGCGGCCGCCACTTTTTTTCCGAAGCTGTTTTTTCCTGTTTCATTTTCGATGAAGAGAATTTCAAATGTACTTAATATCATCTTTGCTCAGGTGAATTATCATTATATTTTTCCCTCCCGCTTGTGCTTCAATGATTAATGATTAATTTTCCTCTCCTAATTAATCCAGTGGGATCATGAAAAAAATCATACGACGTATCGTCTACCTGATATTGATCGGGGGACTGGTATATGTTGTTATTTTTGCCTGGCCAAGGGTACCTATTTTAACTGCATTTGCTGCCAAAGGAATGTGTTCCAGCGTATTTCTTGCCGGGAAAGATCCTGAGCGGGTCAAGGCCGAAGATCTGTCTTTTTTCCCTATCAGCCTTGCTAAGGTGCAGATTGATTACGATGAAAAATCAGTGACGGCTAAGGTATTCGGACTTGCCAAGCGGGAAGCTGTTTATCGCGAGGGACTGGGATCTGTGCTGGTACTGGATATCCCGGAAGTAGAATTAAGAAAAGAGTCATTCAATATCCCGGATCCGGGATACAGCCAGGATACCATACCCTGGCCTAAAGGGGACGTTCTTTCAAAAACACTCCCTGAGGGTATCGACATCAATAAGCTGGAGTCTGTGGTTGATGGTGCGTTTGATCTTCCAGGGGAAGAGCCCTTTAAAAAAACCCTGGCTATCGCAGTAGTATACAATGGTAATCTCATAGCTGAAAAATATATCTACGGATACAATGAAAATACCCGGTTTCACGGCTGGTCAATGACCAAATCTGTAACCAGCGCGCTGGTTGGGATCCTTTCAGGTGAGGGTAAGATAGATATTAAGGCTCCTGCAAATTTCCCGGGATGGAAGGATGACGAAAGGAGAGAGATTACGGTAGAGGACCTCATACATATGAGCAGTGGACTTGAATGGGTTGAAAATTATTTTACAATCTCTGAGGCAACCCTGATGTTGATGCAGAGCAGCAATATGGTCGAATATGTAGCTGGCCGGCCGCCAGAATACCCCCCCGGATCTCATTATTCTTATTCTTCCGGTGATGCCAATCTTGTATCAGGTGTGATCCGGAATACCCTCGGGGATGACCGGGCGTATTATGAACTACCGTACAGATCCCTTTTGCATCGCATAGGAATGTTGAATACCACTTTAGAAACCGATGCTTCTGGTAATTTTGTTTCATCTTCTTACAGTTACGGAACAACGAGGGACTGGGCAAGATTTGGACTGCTGTATCAGAATGACGGAGTGTTCGCGGGTGATACCATCCTTCCGGCAGGATGGGTGGATTATACAATGCAGGAAGCTCCTGCCTCCAATACAAACGGAATTTATGGTGTTGGTTTCTGGCTTGACGATCCTGATCCGGAAAAAACTTTAAAGGGTTTACCCGCTGATGTTTTTTCTGCCAATGGATTCCTGGGCCAACGGATTTTCATCATCCCTTCCAAAAAACTCGTTGTTGTACGAATGGGCTTCGGCTCGGCTGATTTTAGTCATAAAAATCTTTTGAAGGATATAATCTCCACCCTGCCTGAATAGTAAACTTGAAACCTGGGCAGCCTTATTGAGTTAGATCATTTTGTCCCAAACAACCGGTCCCCGGCATCTCCGAGTCCGGGTACAATATACCCCTTGTCATTCAGTCCCTCATCAAGTGCTGCCAGGTAGATGTCTACATCAGGGTGATGAGATTCAATCAGCTTTACTCCTTCAGGAGCTCCTACAATGCATACCAGTTTGATGACCGATGCCCCTTCCTCTTTTAAACCGCTTATGGCTGCACTGGCACTTCCGCCGGTGGCCAGCATGGGGTCGAGCACCATTACAATGGCATCTGCGAGATTATCAGGTACCTTGGAATAATAGGCAACGGGGGACAGGGTTTTTTCATTCCTGTACATGCCAATATGCCCTACTTTCGCTGTGGGTATCAGGTTGGTAATCCCATCCACCATCCCCAGTCCAGCTCTAAGTATTGGAATAAGGACGATCTCTTTAACGATCTCATGGGTAGCACAGGTGCCCACCGGTGTTTCAACGATAACCTTTTTTACCGGAAGATCATCGCTGATCTCAAAAGCCATCAGTCCCGATATCTCATTTGACAAATGCCGGAAATCCTTGGTACCCGTCTCCTTACGTCGGAGTTGTGTAAGTTTATGGGTGATCAGGGGATGTTCAAGGACTTTAAGCATAATAGATCAACAGGTAAGTAATAGTCAAAGATAGTGTAAAATCAAATTGATTATTTCTGTGGGATATAGAGAAATAAATGCGACTTACGCTCGCTTTCTCCAAAATAAATTGTTCCATCGAGCCCGGTAGTCATGCAGTCGAACTGTTGGCCACGCCAGTAATAATATGGGCTTCGATCTGCTATTAATAAACCCAGCGTTTCAAAACGGCCAAAATGGGGATCGTACGAATAGAATTGGCAGGGTCTTGTAGTTGAACGCTCACCTGCCATCATATAAACTTTACCATCTTTTCCCACAGTTAAACATCTCAACCGTCGGGATGCACGCACTTTTCCCAGGTTGTTCATTTGCATCTGTTGTGGATCAAAAGAGAACAGATACCCATCTGTTGTACCACCATAAATCAGATTGCCTGTGTCCCTGGCAAAATACTCGACCGCAGTATAATCCTGATAGAATTGGAGGTAATAATAATCTCCCGGTACTTCAATATCCATATTAACAAGCCCACCGGTCTCTGGATCATAGTATTTTAACATTCCTTTATTCCCGGACATATAAACTTTACCTGAGTCATCACAGATAAGGGCTCTTGAAAGTGTTCTCCACTGCCGTTCAGGTCCGTGATATACTTTGTGAGGATCAACCTCTCCCAGATCAGTAAATTTTTCCATTGGGATGTTATAAATAAAGAAATGGCCATCGGGGTAAGTCAGTCCATATATCTCATCTCCATCTGGATTTATGGTGAGTGCATAAATAGAATTATTTGCCAGGGGTATACCCAAATCTTCTAAATCACAGTCCATATCAACAAGTTTAACCTTATCATTGCTTTCGGCAGGACGGTAACAATACAGGTGGCCACCCTGATAATCGTTGAAATGTCTTTTTATATCCTTCCATAAGGTAACATCAAATTTATCATCCCCTTCACCCCATTTGGATAATGGCATATCCTCGAACATATTTTTCCCGGTGCCGATATAGATATTTCCATTCTTATCTTCAACGAGTGAATGGTGTATGCCGCTATGCCCTGGGATCTTGCCCAGGTGTCTGGCCTTATTGATAGCAGGATCGAATAAAAAGAAATATGCATCATCTCCACTTGTTCCGCCATATATTAGACCATTTCGGGCGGTGATAAGAGAGGTTATGGCGCTGCTGTTAACAGGAATTTCATTGACCATGGGATATCCCAGATCACGCAAGTCGACACGCTGCTGATATTTAATAACAGGTTTGGCCCAATCCTGGGAATAAATAGGACTATCCAGCAAAAGAATCCCAAGAAATAATAAACATTTGACAGATAGAATTATTTTAGTTGCTTCCATGCTTAGCTCTCCTTTTATTACTGTTGGGATTTGTAAATAATCAATTGTAAAGAAGTAGCAATCTCACCTATCATCCTGGTGCCTTTCTTTTTGTCCTTAACCTCTGCCTGGCCACATAGATATACTGTCCCATCCGGTGCAACCGAGGCTGCCTCACAACCGAAAATTTTGCGTCCATCAGCGGTTCTCAGAATCCCCAAATCCACCCGTTTTTCAGCGGCTATATCGTACATAATAAGGTGATGGTCTTCCTTGCTCCCATAGGTTTCCTGGTATTTTTGAGTGGAGAAACCTCTCGCCGATGGAGCAAAATAAACTTTTTTGTTTCTGCTATCAACGGCAAAAGCCAGGGTGGAATATGGTATGTCTTTTTGGTCCCCGTTCAAGAATCTACTATCGCACATCCTTACGAGTTCGACAATTTTGCCCTCCGGACCTTCATGGGGGTCAAACCGGAATAGAATAGAGCCACTTCCACAAGTTACACCATAGGCCACCATATCAACCGGATCCCATTCCACCGCACGCCAGATATTGGTACGGTCAATCATTGGATTCTTCAATTGGGTTGGGAAAATAGAAGGGTCATATGGAGTTGATAGTGAGGTCTCATAGACCTTTTCTTTTTCAGCATCGTACCTGGAGACTTTTGCTGTGGGGATACTCATATAAACATTGCCTTCATCATCACAGAAAATGTCACGACAAATATCCCAATTACTGACACGTCCAAAGTTTTTAGTAACACGGCTTTTCAGATCAAACCTGTAGAAGTATCCGGTGAAACCAATTCCAAAAAGATAACCACGCTCTTTATCAATGGCCAGGGGATAACATCCTACTCCCTGATCGACCAGACCCATGTCTTCCACCTTCTCTGTTTTTGGATCATATTTCAGCCAATGTCCCCCCTTCCAGCTTGTGTAATCAAAGACATTCGGGCCACTCCCGTTGCTCATTGAGACAAAATAGATATTGCCTTCATCATCCTCAACAGGTTTGTTATGGATCTTTCCAGTTGACCTGATTCCTTTGCCTCTCTCATCCAGGAATTCAGCCATATCGCACAGTAGGATATTTTTATCTGATCTTGGATCATACAAATAAAAATGAGCGCTTTCTCCTTCATTAATCAAGGCCGAATACACATTCCCATCACTGGAGGCATAAAGTCCATCCCACATAACCGGATCTCTTCCAGGATATTCTCTGGTCTCGACAATGCAAATTTTGCTTTCCTGAGCCTGAAGATTTACCATGTTTAAACAAAGAAATAGGGAAGTAAAAACAGCCCATCGGTTAAAATGGTAGGTTTTCCTTACGAGGTAAACTTTCTCAATTTTCTTAGATAATATCATTTTGAGTTCTTTGTAATTTCCTTCCCTTCAGTATAAAAAGGATCCCCAGGATCAATCCGGGTAAGCCTATGACTATAGCGGCTACCGGCACTTCGAGTCCCCCGCGATCCGTAATGATGGTTCCCAGAAGAAACAAAAACCAG
>CAZXOJ010000200.1:0-8083 GCA_964642325.1 uncultured Bacteroides sp.
AAATATGATCATATCCTGAAAATTTACGAGGGACTTGATAAGGAATATGATCTCAGCAAGACACGGGCAGAGAAAAGCCTGGCGACAAGGAAGTATATGATAAAAAAAACTGTTCATCAGGGAGATGGACTTAGGTTGGGTTGGGAGTCGGTAAGGACGCCAACCGGGGACTGGGATACCATCACCCTTCCGCAGGAGAGGGATAATGCACTATTTCGCGATTTTGACGGGGCTGTGTGGTTCCGCAGGAGTTTTGATATTCCACCCCCTTTCCAGGGAAAAGATCTGAGGATTAACCTGGGTAATTTGTACGACCATGACATGGTTTGGATAAACGGTTATCTTATTGGTGAATCATTCGAATCGAAAACCTCCCGGCGCTATGACATCAGTGCCTCACTGATCAAACCAGAAGGCAACCAGATCGCGGTCCGGATTTTCGATTATGGCGATGAAGGTGGATTTATTGGCGATCCATACCAGATGAATTTCCATCCTGTGGAAGATCCAAAGGGATACCAACTTTTATGCGGCTTGTGGAATTTTAAGAAATCTTTTACCCTGGAAACTCCGCTGGACCTTCCCCTGGACAGGCCCCGGTCCTTGGCGAATAGCTCACCTTCAAGCCTTTTTAACCAGATGATACATCCCCTGTTGAATCTTTCTATACGGGGAGCTATCTGGTACCAGGGAGAAGCCAATGCCTCCCGTGCACATGAATACGCCAGTTTGTTCCCTGATATGATATTGGATTGGCGGGAGCATTGGGACCAGGGTGATTTTCCTTTCCTCTTCGTTCAGCTGGCTGCCTTTGACAGGCCCAGTGAGCTAACCTGGCCAGAATTGAGAGAAGCACAACGAAAGACACTTGAACTACCCAATACGGGTATGGCGGTTACCATTGATATTGGCCATCCTACCAATATACATCCGGAAAACAAATGGGACGTAGGCAAACGGCTGGCGCTATCGGCATTGAAAATGGTTTATGAAAAGGATATTACATTCTCCGGTCCCGTACTGGAAAAAGCTGAGCCGGCAGACGGTCAGATGAAGCTGACATTCAACCAGGTAGGGGATGGATTGCGGGTGATTGGAGAATATGGTTACCTGATGGGATTTGAAGTCTCAACTGATAATGAGCATTTTGAGTTTGCCAGGGCCGAAGTTTTTGATAAGAATACGGTCCTGGTCTGGAGCGAGAAGGTGCAGCACCCGGTCCATGTCAGGTATGCCTGGAAAAATTTCCCTGGAGAAGCCAATCTTTTCAACAGTGAAGACCTTCCTGCTTCCCCTTTCCGGACGGGGAATTGGAAATGGATAACGGAAGGAAATCTTTACGGGGATTAATCCCTCAGGGTTTTGAGCGAGATCAGGATCAGGTAGATGGTACATCCCACCAGGACCAGGATTCCCCCATTGATATAGATCGACATGAACCAGCCAACAAGGAAGGGGATGACCGCCCCTCCTGATATGGCCATCATCATCAGTCCGGATATCTCGTTGGCACGGTCCGGCATCTTTGCCACCGTTATAGAGAAAATAAGGGGAAAGATATTGGAAGCCCCCAGGCTTACAATAAAGATGATAACCCAGGCTGAGGACTCACTCGGCGTAAATGCCAGCACAAGCAGGGCAACCACCAGGAGCAAGGAAGAACCGAGAAAAAATTTGCCCGGATGCAGGCGGGTGAGTAGTAAGGCCCCGGTAAATGTACCGATCATTTTGGCGAGGAAGTAAAGTGACTTGGCATACTTGGCAGCTTCATCTCCAACCCCCAGCTTTCCGGAAAGGAAGGTTCCGATATTGGAATTAATCGCAACATCTATCCCTACAACCACGAAAATTCCAAGTACCATTAAAAGAATGAACCTGTTGCCCAGCAACTTAAAACATGAATTAAGGGTAGCGGGTGCACGGTTGGGCTTACTTTCTTCAATTTTCACCAGCGAAAGCCAGACCCATGAAAGAATAGCGATCAGGGCAAAAGCGTACAAACCATATCTCCAGGACCCGGGTGAGTCATCCCCTAACAGCCGGGCCAGCCAGGGACCGAGCATGCCTGCAACAAAAGGTCCCAGCATAGACCCCAGGGATTTTATGAACTGGGAAAAGCTCAGGAAACTGGATGACCTGTTAGCTGGTACCACATCCACCAGCAGGGGATTGGCAGAAACCTGCAGGATGGTATTCCCTATCCCGAGCAGGGCGAATGCCAGGAGGATGACAGGCAGGGTATTTCCGAATACAGGGACCAGCAATCCCACCAAAGTGATCAGGATACCGAAATTCAACACTTTCTTTTTCCCTGCACGGTCCTGCCAGACACCTACGGGGACAGATAGCAGGAAGAACCATATAAGGGCCACGAAAGGGATCAGCTGAAGAATATATGTCGGAGTGCTTGAATCCTGTTTTAGTTCATCGACACCTGTCCCGACCAGGTCAATGAAGCTTACGACAAAAAAGGTTAACAATATGGGAGTGACAATGGCTGGATTTATTTTTTTCATGTAAGAAGGGTGTTTCTGCAAGAATAGCTTCCAAGATAGTTAATTAGATTATATTATCATATTGCATTTAAGATTGAGAATGATTCCGGAAATAGTTTATTAAATTGCCAGTTGTCGAAGAAGACCTGAGAAAAAATCTAAAATACCGTTTATGAAACTTTCCATTAAAGTGCTGTTTATTCTTATGGCCTTCCTGCTTGGAATGCCTGCCTGCCAATCCAGACAGGGAATAAAAAATAATCAAACCATGTCTGTGGATGTAGTTATTTATGGAGGAACATCCGCAGCGGTTACGGCTGCCGTACAGGTGGCTAAAATGGGTAAAAAAGTAGTCGTTGTTTCCCCCGATAAACACCTTGGTGGATTAAGTGCTTCGGGTCTCGGGTGGACGGATACGGGGGATAAGTCGGTGATCGGGGGACTCGCACGCAATTTCTATCACCGCCTCTACATGCACTACCAGAAAGAGGAATCCTGGCAATGGCAGGAGGCATCTGATTATGGTAAAAAGGGACAGGGAAATGTGGCCATAGATGGGAAAGACCGTACCATGTGGATATTCGAACCACACGCCGCAGAGTTGGTCTTCGATCAACTGATTGAAGAATATGACATCCCGCTCTACCGCGAAGAATGGCTGGACAGGGATGGGGGAGTCCAATTGAAAGAGACTGCTATCAAATCGATACGGACCTTGAGTGGAAAAGTATTTGAAGGCAGGGTCTTCATTGATGCCACCTATGAAGGAGACCTTATGGCAGCCGCAGGTGTAAGTTATCATATCGGCCGGGAAGGTTGCGATGTTTACGGTGAGAAATGGAACGGTATACAAACCGGTGTACTACACCACGGGCATCACTTTAAAACGGATATTAGTCCGTATGTTATCACGGGTGATCCCAACAGTGGTGTACTGCCGCGCATATCAACAGAAGATCCAGGGGAGTATTGCAAGGGGGATAGCAAGATCCAGGCATACTGTTTCCGCATGTGTCTTACAAAAGTACCAGAGAACCGAGTGGAAATTACACGCCCGGACGATTACGACTCCACCCAGTATGAATTGCTGGTGAGGATATTCGATGCAGGCTGGACGGAATTGTTTGATAAATTCGATCCCATCCCTAACTATAAAACCGATGTTAACAACCATGGTCCATTCAGTTCTGACAACATCGGAATGAACTATGATTATCCCGAGGCCACTTATGAGAGAAGGAAGGAGATCATTGGGGAGCATGTCAGTTACCAGAAGGGACTCCTGTATTTCCTGGTATCCGATCCCAGGGTCCCAACTGAATTGCAGGAAGAAATGGCCCAATGGGGATATGCAAAAGATGAGTTCACAGACAATGGCCATTGGCCACATAATATTTATGTCCGGGAGGCCAGGCGAATGATTGGTGAATTTGTCATGACCGAAAATGAGGTGCTGGGCAAGCAGCCCGTTAACCGGTCCATAGGCATGGGCTCCTATACCATGGATTCACACAATATCCAGAGATATATCAAACCCGATGGATTTGTACAGAATGAAGGTGATATCGGTGTCCATCCGGATGAGCCCTACCGCATAGACATGGGATCCATCCTGCCGATCAGGGAAGAATGTACAAACCTGGTAGTTCCGGTAGCGCTGTCTTCCTCCCATATTGCCTTTGGCTCCATTCGCATGGAACCGGTATTTATGATATTGGGACAAAGTGCGGCTACCCTGGCTACCCTGGCCGTAGCAATGGACAAAAGCCTGCATGAGATCCGTTATGAGGAACTGAAAACGAAGCTGCTGGAAGATGGACAGGTACTTGAAAATGTAAAATGATTATGAAACGATCAGAGATTAATACGAAGATCCGGGAGGCCCTGGAATTTTTTGACAATATGAATTTCAAACTGCCCCCCTGGGGGTATTGGCGCCATGACGACTGGAAAAGGAACGGGGACAATTGTGATGAGATCTTCAAGAACATGCTAGGATGGGATCTTACAGATTTCGGAACGGGTGATTTTGCCGGCTCAGGCCTTTTATTGTTCACCATCAGGAATGGAAACCTGAAATTCGACCAGAAACCTTATGCCGAAAAGATCATGATCGTTGGGGAAGAACAGGTAACCCCCATGCATTTCCACTGGTCCAAGATGGAAGACATTATCAACCGCGGAGGAGGGAACCTGATGATGGAGCTGTATAACTCCGATGATAATGAGGCATTTACTGATCATTCATTTGAAGTTAGTATGGATGGTATCAGGAAGACACTGAATGCGGGAAGCATTGTCAGGCTTTCACCAGGGGAGAGCATTACACTTTACCAGGGACTCTATCATAAATTCTACGGTGAACCAGGAAAAGGGAAAGTATTGGTTGGGGAGGTCAGTGCAGTAAATGATGACCATACAGATAACCGGTTTTTTGATGAATTGGGCAGATTCCCGGAGATAGTGGAAGATGAACCGCCCGTTCACCTGCTGGTTGGTGATTATGAAAAATACCTGTAATACTACGTTTTATGGGAAAACTGAAGATATCCGGACTGGGTTGTACACTGCTCGATTTTGTCTATAACGGGATTGATTTCAACGGTCCGGGATTTCAAAAATACATTAGCAGGAAGGTGGGTGATGGGGGACTAACACCCGGGCAGCTGGTTTTTCTAGAAGAGCTTGAAAAATTCGCCGGCAAAAAATTCGAAGAAATCAACGCCGAAATTGCTGGGGACAGGAAACCGGATGCCTCTAATATTGGAGGTCCGGCCATTGTTTCCATTATCCATGCTGCCCAGATGCTGCAGGATCAGGCAGAAATTCGGTTTGTAGGCTCCATGGGAGAGGACTGGATTGCTGAAAGGATACTTGACATTCTTTCCCTTACCCCGGTCAGCAGCCATGAATTTGTAAAGAAGGATGCGAGAACCCCTTTTACCAATGTGCTTTCGGACCCAAATTTTAACCTTGGAAGTGGGGAAAGGACCTTTGTCAATAATATGGGTGCAGCTGAAGAACTCGGTCCAACAGATCTTCCGGCCGGATTCCTGAATGCTGATATACTGGCACTGGGAGGTACTGCGCTTGTACCGACAATTCACGACCGGCTTGATGATATCCTTGATGAGGCAGGAGAATCAACCTTTAAGCTTGTAAATACCGTATTCGATTTCAGAAATGAAAAGCGTTCCCCCGGAAAACCCTGGCCCATAGGCAGGGATCACCGTTCTTTTTCATCCATCGATTTGCTCATCATGGACAGGGAAGAGGCCCTGAAGATCAGTGGAGAAAATTCCCTGGATAAAGCGCTTTTTTATTTCTCCAGGAGTCCCTTGAAAGCATTTATGGTTACCGATGGCACACAACCTGTAAGCATATATTCAAATACGGTAAAATCGGGAGTTTCCGGCCATAATAAACCCTTCAGATTGCCTGTATCATCTGCATTGTTAGGTAAATCCCTCAAGGGAGAATTGAATGCGGATACTACCGGGGCCGGGGATAATTTTGTCGGGGGGGTGATTTTTTCACTCTCACGGCAGATGGCTGCTGGTGTTGAAATGCCTGACCTGGTTGAAGCGGCCAAATGGGGCGTTGTTTCTGGAGGATTTGCCTGCACTTATATGGGTGGGACTTTCCTGGAAGAATACCCTGGACAAAAAATGGAGGTCATATCTGAATACTATGACTTGTACGCCGAACAATTAAAAAATGGATAAGGTGAAGAGCATAGTGGTCTTCGGCGCTGGCAGGATAGGCCGCTCATTTATAGCGCAATTATTCAGCCATGCCGGCTACGAGGTTGTCTTAGTGGATGTTGACAAGATACTCATTGACAGGCTGAATGAGAGAAAAGCTTTTCCCGTGATGATACGGGACAGCCAGCATCCCACTGAGGAAAGGACCATAGAGGTTAAAAACATCACTGCCATTCATTTGGATGAAGAGTATCAAATCATCGCCCAGATTGAGGAGGCTGATGAAATGGCCACATCGGTTGGGAAGAATGGGCTATCCGGACTTACAGGCATACTCAACAGAGGGATACAGTCACGGTATAACAGGTATCCTGATGATCCCATTGATATTATCCTTGCTGAAAACGTGCGAAATGCTGCTGAGTTCCTGTATTCAGCACTTCTGAAAGGGGGAGCAGCCTATCCAGTGAAGACCTATGTAGGACTGGTTGAGACAAGCATAGGCAAGATGGTGCCTATTATGACCAGGGAACAGATGGCTGAAGATCCCCTGGCTGTCTACGCGGAGCCCTATAATAACCTGATCCTGGATGGCAGGGCTTTTAAAAATCCCGTACCCGAGGTACCTGGATTGTCTCCCAAAGACAATATGAAAGCATGGGTTGACAGGAAGCTGTTCATTCATAACCTGGGACATGCAACGTTAGCCTACCAGGCAAATTTTCATTATCCAGAACTGGTATACACCTGGGAGGCTTTGGAAATACCTGCTTTGCTTGACATTACGCGTAGAACCATGCTTCAGTCCGCTGTCATTCTCCAGAGATTATATCCCGATGAATTTGAACACGAACAGCTGGTGGAACATGCAGATGACCTCTTAATGCGTTTCGCCAACAAAGCCCTTGGGGATACAATTTTCAGGGTAGGATGTGACCTGGGAAGAAAACTGGGCAGGGATGACCGGCTACTTGTCCCCATACTTACAGGGATCAGCCTGGAACTTCCATTTGACCTGATCCTGGAAGCCTGGATCAAGGGATGCAGTTTCAAGGCTGTTGGGGAAAATGGGCATGAGCTGGATGGGGACCGAAAATTTCGGCTTGAATACCATATGGAATACAAGCGTATCCTGCTGGATCACTGTCATCTTAGCTCGGCTGACCACCCTGAGTTGTATCATTCATTAACCCAAATGTTGGCATTAATATGAACCTGGTCATCAGAAAGCTTTGTTTTTATGGGCTTTTGGTCCTTTTAATATCCTGCCATGGAGGCAAAGGTAAAGAGACGCAGCCAAATATAATTGTAATCCTGGCGGACGATATGGGATGGAACCAGCTAGGTTGTTATGGGGGACCGTACCAGACACCAAATATTGATGGATTGGCAGCCGGGGGAATGAGATTCACAAATGCCTATGCTTCAGCAGCAGTCTGTAGTCCAACGCGGGCTGCCCTCATGACAGGCAAATATCCGGCAAGGCTGCATCTGACGGATTTTATCAAGGGTAGTTTATGCCCTGATAGCCTGCTGAAGCAACCAGACTGGCAAAAATACCTTCCCCTGGAGGAAATCACCCTGGGTGAGGTATTCAGGGAAAATGGATACAGGACCGCCATCATTGGCAAATGGCACCTGAGCATTGAAAAGCAACCACCGGAATCCAAGCCCTTCAATCCGGATAAACAGGGTTTTGATGAATATATGGTCACCTACAAACCGGTAAGAGGGCTCACAGATCCTGAACATGATCCCCATAATGTGGACAGCATTACAAACCGTGCGATTAAATTCATGGAAAAAAAACAACACCAGCCATTCCTGATGGTGGTATCACATAATTCCATCCATGATCCGGTGATGGAGAGCCAGGAGCGCACC
>CAZXOJ010000201.1:0-8057 GCA_964642325.1 uncultured Bacteroides sp.
AATCTCCGGGACCTTTCGCAGTGATGAACTGTGTCTGCCGCCAGGCAAAGGAAAAGCTGGGAGAGCCTTGTAAACAGACTGACATCATGAAAACCTGTTTTACCCTGGGTAATTCTGCCAGTTTCATGATGAATAAGGGAGTCGCACAAAAATTAAGCAGGGATGAGATAATCAGCCTAATTACTCGAGCGGAACAAGAAGGCATGGTTTTGCAGCCAGGAAACACTCAGGAACCAGGGTTTATTTGTTGTTGTTGTGGTTGTTGTTGCGGTGTATTAACGGCAGCAAAAAAATTTCCCAATCCGGCTGAATTGTTATCGACCAACTTTTATGCTGAAATTGATCCTGATAAATGCACCGCCTGTGGAGACTGCATCGAGTTATGCCAGATGGAAGCACTTGTACCTTTCAATAATCATACCGAGATATTGCGCAGTCATTGCATAGGCTGTGGTGTCTGCGTGAATGTCTGTGCCACCGAAGCCATTACCCTTATGAAAACGGAAAAAGAAACCGTTCCCCCAAAGGACAACAAAGAGATGTACAAAAAAATGATCATGGAACGCTATGGTGTATTAGGTACCCTTAAATTCATGGGTAAAGCTGCATTGGGAAAAAAGATTTAACGTTTAGAAGTCAAGACTTAATCTTACATCCTGCCCTGTCATACAATTTGAATTGATGAAAGTTTCTGTTAGATTTATATCTCATGGAGTTTGAGTTTTGCTGACGCAGAACTGGAATGAATCGATTCACAATTTAAGACCTGATTGTCATGAGTAATCAAACCAGAAGGGGGTTTATTAATAAGTTTATGGGTGCCAGCCTGGGCATCTCCGCACTTTCCTTATCTTCTTTCACCTTGAAGGAGAAAAATAAAAGGAATCATTTGGAAAGTCAATTGCCAGTAATAGAAGAGGTTGACATCTGTGTATTGGGTGGAAGTTGTACCGGTGTATTTGCTGCTGTCAGGGCTGCCCGCCTGGGAGCAAAAGTGGCTATAGTAGAAAAACAGAATGCCTTTGGTGGTGTAGCAACCAATGCCTTTGTAAACATTTGGCATTCATTGTTGGATACGGAATTTGATAAAGAAATAATTGCAGGGTTAACGGCTGAAGTTATAGATCGTTTGACCATAAGAGACGCCATTGTAAAATCGAGCAATAGTCCAACTGCCGGAGTGACATTTAACTCCCAGGAATTAAAGATTGAATTAGATGAGTTAGTGCTTGAATCCGGAGTTACCCCTTACTTACACACTCTTTTTTCTGAACCTTACTTGGATACAGATGGTAATCTTACAGGCATCATTATTGATAATAAATCGGGGCGAGGTATCATTAAGGCTCAAAATTTTATTGATGCAACGGGTGACGGAGATTTGTGTGAGCGACTTGGTTTGGAATCCTACGTCAGTGGTTTACTACAACCTCCTACCACATGCGCCCATTTGGAAGGATGGGACAATGATGAGTTTGCAAAAATATTCAAGGATCATCATAAAGAGTTTGATATTCCTGAGGGCTTCTTCTGGGGAGCAGGCATACCCGCCACAAATGTTTATATGCTAGCGGGAACAAGGGTATATAATGTCAATGGAGCCATTGCTAATGATCTGACAAGAGCCGAAATTGAAGGGAGGCGTCAAATCAGGGCAATCATGGATATGCTGCGTAAATATAGTCCCAACAGTAAGCTGAGGCTGGTCGGACTGCCTTCTCATATTGGAATCAGGGAAACTAGGCATATTAAATGCCTCTACCAAGTATCTGATGATGATGCATTATACGGAAGAAGATTTGATGATGCCATTGCAAATGGAAGTTACAGACTTGATGTTCACCATCAAGAAAAACCGGGACTCACATTTTACTATTTAGATGGAACTGAGGTGTATTCAAGACCAGGGTATCCATATGAAACCAAGCGCTGGAGAAAAGAAATGGAAACTAATCCCACATTCTATCAGATACCTTTGAGGTCAATTATTCCACCTACGTATGATAACCTGGTGATCGCTGGACGAATGCTTGACGCAAGTCTGATTGCTTTTTCGGGGATAAGGGTTATGGTTAATATGAATCAGTTGGGAGAAGCAGCAGGTGTAAGCTCATTTTTAGCCATGGATCAAAATGTATCTGTCCGTGAATTAGATTATAGATCAGTACGAAACGAATTAAAAAAGGGAGGATCTATTATCATTTGAACCTTTGGAATGTTCTGATTCCTCTCATGCCTAAATAACTAAGCCATAAATCATGAAAAATCCTCTGTCACTTATCTGGATACTCTTCCTGTCATATTCCGTCTTTGGACAAGCCGGGGTAAAGCAGGAAGAAACAATCCTGAGCGGTTATGTGCAAAAAATCAATGGTACGGAATTCAGGTACAATTCATCTATACCTTCTGCAGAAGAATGCCTGATACTTCGTGCCATGGAGGATAAAGCATTCATGGAATGGGAGACTGCATTAGTGCCAGATAAAATAGCATCTCAATACGCCACCTTTGTGTGGCTGGCCGGACTGAGTTCCAGCCAGGGTAATGCACGATATGATGTTAGTATTAATGGAATGGAGAAGATCTCATTCTTTATTGATAGTGAAAATGAATGGACAAAAGAGGCTGAGGATGGTACAGAGCTATCTTTTCGAAGTGATGTCATTGATGAAAACCAGGATCGTTTTGGTTTTATGTCTCTGAGGGTACCGGTGGAATTATTGGGAAAAGGACAATCAGTGAAAATAAAGGTTGCTGTTGGCTCATTAGATGAATACTCCTGGCTTATGACCTTTAAGATGCCGGTTAAACGGGGCCTGACATTTAAGTCCTATCCTGCCATAATTAATGAGGATGGTATTGAAAAGCAACTGGGGGGAGCAAGGATCATTCATTTCGGTGAAACGGAAGTTGCGCAGCTGTTTATTGACAATAAACTACATGGCGAAGTTAAGCTTGAGAATGGCTATAACTATCTAAGGATAAACCTTCCCGCGGTAAAGAAGGAAAAGAAGCTAAACTATAAACTGGTAATGGGCGAATACATTGACCAGGGTAAGATAACACTCAGCCCTGTAAAGAAATGGAGGGTTAATTTTGTACAGCATTCACATACTGATATAGGATATACCCGAGCCCAGACTGAAATACTCGGGGAGCACATGCGATATATTGATTATGCACTTGATTATTGTGATTTAACTGACAGTTATCCCGATGAAGCAAAATTCCGCTGGACATGTGAAGCTACCTGGCCGGTAAATGAATTCATCAGATCTCGTCCTGCCGATCAGATTGAACGGCTTAGAAAAAGAGTTGAAGAAGGTAGGATTGAAATAACTGCCATGTACTTTAATTTTAATGAATTGCCTGATGAACAGACTTTAGCAGCCTCATTGCAACCCTTAAAAAACATTAAGAATGCTGAACTGGAAGTTGAAGTTGCCATGCAAAATGATGTCAATGGGATTGGCTGGTGCCTGAATGATTACTACCAGGATCTGGGCATCAAATACCTTAACATGGGTACTCATGGTCACCGGGCCTTGATTTGCTTTGATAAACCCACATTATTTTGGTGGGAATCACCATCAGGTAATAAAATGTTAGCTTATCGGGGCGAGCACTATATGATAGGAAATACAGTATATAAGATCCATGAGACTGATTTTGATTTATTTGAACAAAAGATCCTGTCTTATCTTATTGACTTAGACAAGAAGGGCTATAAGTATGATCTGATATCATTGCAGCACTCTGGTTTCAGAACCGATAATTCGCCTCCTTCCACACATGCCTCCGATATGATTAAAGAGTGGAACGAGAAATATGAGTGGCCTAAATTGAAAACGGCCACAGCCACAGATTTCTTTGAGGAGATGGAAGCCAAATACAGCGATGATTTTCAAACCATCCGCGGTGCCTGGCCTGACTGGTGGACTGACGGTTTTGGGGCCTCAGCCCGCGAAGTAGCTACCACACGCCATTCTCAAACCCAGTTACTGGCAAGCATGTCAGGATTGGCCATGGCCAATTTGATGGGATCAAAAATGCCCGATGGGATTGATGATAGAATATACTGGGCCAATGATGCACTACTGTTTTATACCGAGCATACTGTTGGCTTTTCAGAAAGTGTGCGTGCTCCCTTCCATAAGTATACCATGGAACAAAGAGCGTTAAAAGAATCATTTGCATGGGAAGCAGCACGGCGATCGAATTTGTTAGGCGAAGAGGCATTGGGGATGCTGCAAGAGCATACCAGACGTGAAGAGGACCCTTCCATAATTTTCTATAATACCCTGAACTGGAAGCGGAGTGGCCTGGTGACCACATACATAGACCATCAACTTGTACCAAAAGATACCAAATTAACCATCCTTGACGAGGATGGTACAGCGCTGCCATCCCAGGCTGTTGAAAGTCGCTCTGATGGAACCTACTGGTCGATCTGGGTGAGTGATATTCCGGCTTTTGGATATAAAAAATTTATCATCAAATCAGGAGAAAAGAGAGATCAGAAGAAGGAAGAAGTATCTGACCTCAGCCAATTGGAGAATGATTGGTACAAGATATTAATTGATTCCAAACGCGGAGTCATCACCAGTCTTTTTGACAAAGAACTGAATGCAGAATTGCTTGACCAAGATGCCCGATGGAAACTGGGGGAGTTCATCTATGAAACCCTTGGTAATCGAAGGCAAATGGAGGAGTTTCACCTTAATGATTATACTCGCGAAGCTCCTGAATCTATATGGATTGATGGCTTTGAAGAGGGAGAAATTTGGAATACTGTATATTTCAAAGGAAATACTAAGGCTGCCATTACTGATGGTGGTTTGGATATTGAAATACGGATCTATAACAAAGTAAAGAGAATTGACCTGGCCTATGCCATTGTGAAAAAATCTGTCATTGAACCTGAGGGTATATATATATCTTTCCCTTTTAAACTGGATGATGGTGTCTTGTCATTTGATGTGCAGGGTGGGGAGATCCGTGCTGGAATTGACCAGATACCAGGATCAACGAATGATTGGAATGTAGTGCAAAATTATGCACGGTTAAGCAGTGAGAAAGGACAGATCCTGCTGGTATCCTCTGAGATTCCCATGATGCAGTTTGGAGCTATAAATACCGGGCGCTATCAGGCCGGTGCAAAACCAGAAGGAACACATATTTATGGCTGGCCAATGAATAATTACTGGACAACAAATTTTAATCCTGAGCAGCATGGAGGAATAGAATGGGTATATAGCCTGTCAAGCTCGGCTAATAACTCTCAGCATGAAGCGACCATGTTTGGCTGGGGTAATCGTGTCCCATTTCTGGCAAGGGTATTGCCCGGAGGAGGAAATGGAGATAAAGTCTGGCAGAGATCCATTATTGACGGATGGCCTGAAAATACCCTTTTGGTAAGTGCCGTACCTGAGCCAGATGGAAATTCAGCCATTTTATGTATCCGCGAAATAGCAGGACGCTCTGCAGATTTGGGATCATTGCGGACTGATAACAATACAAAGCTTAACCTGCAGCAGGTAAATGTACTGGGTGAAAATATTGAAGGTGGGTCTTTGCATTTAAACCCACTGGAAGTTAAGTTTATTAAGGTATCATGGTGATTTATGTGAGATCATGAGTCTTCAAGGATCTCCCGCAACATGTCTTTTTCTTTGGAGAGGGCCATGCGCTTAACAAACTCATAATCATCAATTTTCATGCTATCAAACCACTCTTCCCAGAGTTCAACGACCCGGTCCCATTCCATATCCTTATCACGCGGGGCAGCTTCAATGAGTATAATTCTCAGATATGGATATTCTTCTTTTACTGTCTGCAGTTTCGACAGGTCCTTTCCCACAATGGGGTATCCGTCAGTAAATAAAAACAGGAAGTTCTGGGTCAGGGTATCTTTAACATAATCAACTTTCAGATCCTCATAGAAATATTTCCATATATCAGCTCCGTAGTATTTTTTTGGATTATCGCTGAATACTGCCTGATCGTAAAGCTTGTCCAGGTTATCGAAAAAGATTAAGCGGCGCTCTTCTTCTTTTTTCCTTCGTAACACTGCAGGTGTATTATCCATGGAGATGTATAAACTGTCTTCATATACTTCATTTTGGAGACTGGCGCCACGCTGGTGAGCTATGACCACCTTGATCTCATCACGCGATCTCAGGTACAGATGTTTTCTTACCCGCTCTTCGAAAAGTGTATATATATGCCTGATCAGTTCTTTATCCCGCTCAGGCTGATTGTCCTGGATAATAAGGCGATCTGAAAGGTCTAGCAGGATGATATAGTTATGTTTAACAGGAGTGGATATTTCCTTCTCCTCAGGTGGAGGCATGCATGATCCAAGAACCAGCAGGACTAAAGCAACCGGGATATATTGAATAAGCTTTTTCATTTTAAAGGGGATTTTGGTTTGGTAAATGATAAATAGCTTGGCAGATGATTATAAGCCCCGGCGTTTGACAACCTTTACCGTGCCTGATTTTATGGCATGTTTCTCTTCAAACCCCTTTTTAATATTCATGCATTTGATCTTAACCTCTTTCAGGTTTTGTGGAGAGAGGTAGGAAATCCACCCGGTGGTAAACTGGTCGATGTAGGATTTTAAATTTCCCAGGATCACTGTCCCAATGTCCTCGCGAAGGTTACCAATATCAAATCTTATCGGGTCTTCCGGTACCAGCTTTTTCTGAAAGTCTTTGATATCATTGCGGAGATGTTTAACGATCTTTTTGAGATTTATTGTAATACGACGTTTGGCCCATTCGCGGAACAGGGAATCCAACAAAATACTCCATAATATGTAAACGATAAATCCCAGGAAAAGAATCATATAAAATGCAGGATCAGCAGCCCATGACCTGGTTTCAATCCCCATCAATTCTTTGGCATATTCCAGGTTATTATGAATCAGTATGGCAATCAGGAAATCAACAACGAATGTCACTGTGATCAGGGCACCCAGAAATACAAATTTTAACTTGTGTTTCATCTCAAGTATGATGTGAAATGCCCAACCAAAGGCAAAGAACACAAAAGGCACCAGTAAAAGGAGGTAATTATATCGCAGGGCTTCAGCAAGTTCCGCAGGTTTTGGCATAATGCTGCCAGTTCCCATCCCAGCTGCCAGGCGTTCAGCAATGGCTTCAAAATCGGTATACAGAGACTTATATGCGGCCGATACGTAGAAGAAAAATAAATAGCCAGTAAGTGCGAGAAGGAGAAACACGTTTATCCCAAACTTGAAAGGGGAAAATGTATCCCTCTTCAATGTTTCCGGATCCTTGTCATATTTCTCATAAATGTTCAGTAACTCTTCCCGCCTCACATCTATTTTGTCCTGCTTATCCTTAATCTGGGCATTAATCACCTCGTTCTGCCCGCTTACTTCTTCAAGCCTGGCTTGCAGCCCTTTCAGTTTGTCTCGTTTTTCTGGTTTTTCATCCTCATTCAGTCCACTAAATTTTTCATCCACCAGGTCACCATTTAATATCATGTTAAGGTAGGAGGTGTAGATCTCAGGATCTCCCTTAACATTGCCGGACTTCTCATATCCAAAATCCTGCAGATTTACATATTCAACCTGGTGAACGGCTTTTTCTGTTTGAGTTGATGTTGAAGATTTAGATTTTTCCATGGGGTTTTGGGTTGATTATCATCAAGTTTGACTAATTCTACCTGCTGATAGAATAATCCGTTTTACGTGCTGATGACTCAGAAGGTTCAGTTTTTTACTGATTGTTGCTTAAAACGCTTGGAGTAACTGGAATATTGTTATTCATAACATGATTTAAAGAACCTCATGGACTTCCTAGTTTACATATTTTGACTCCTTGATATTCTCAACAACTTGGTCTAACTTTATGATACAATTTCCATTCTCAATTCATTGGATTGTTCAATACCTGCCAGTGTAAATTCTAAATAAGCACTTTAAGATGAGAGTACAAACCTTCACATTTAGTTTGATTTTTGGCATCCTTAGCTATTCTACAGCTGCTCAAAAAAATTTCCCAAAATTGGAAGTCTCAATTGATAAG
>CAZXOJ010000202.1:0-2458 GCA_964642325.1 uncultured Bacteroides sp.
TTGTTTTCATGGGGGGTGATTCATACGATGATTACCAGTCTGGCTGGATGGGCCGATTCCTGGATAATGTATACCCAGGCTACCCGGATGCTTATCCCAACCCCGATATGCTTGATCCTCTGGGTGTAGAGCTGAGCGGAACCATGTCCCTGGCATATCACCGCGAAACCGGGATACCCATCGGACTCAACCTTGGGAGTCCACAGCAATTCTATGACCTGATCTCATCAGTAGGGGTTGATCCTACAACCATTACCACACCAGACAGCCATGCAGGCGATGAACTGGAATATATTATGGAATTTGAGAAAAAGTCAAATCAATATGCGGAACGCTTGAAGGATGTATATGAGGCAGGGAGTAATTCTTCAGTGGTTTACCCGGAGACCTATCCGTATGCCACACAGGGTAATTATTCTACGAACCCTCTTTCCCCACAGCTCAAGCTTATCTCAAGGATGATCAAGGGGGGTGTAAAGACCCGGATATTCCTTTGCCGGATAGGCGGCTTTGATACGCATGGGGAACAGACTGTAGATTATGACCCCACTCTTGGGATACATGCTTCTCTGCTATACCATTTATCTTCTGCCATCAAGGCATTCTTCGATGATATGAAGATCCTTGGCATTGACCAAAAAGTAATGGCCATGACCTTTACGGAGTTTGGCAGAAGGGCTTATTCCAATGCCAGTTACGGGACCGACCATGGGACTTCCACACCGGTGATGTTATTTGGACCTGGACTGAATCCAGGGATTTACGGGACAAACCCCGACCTGAATGACCTGGCAAATGGTAACATTAAATACAATATTGATTACCGGAATATCTATACTTCGATTGTGCAGGACTGGTTTGGCGCTGATAATCAAACACTGATCGATACAGGTTTCAACGAATGGGTAGACAGCAGGTTGCCATTGGTGGCCGGTGCAACAGGTGTGAATGATCTCTCGAATGGCAATGGGATTGATTACCGTATCTATCCAAATCCGGTCAGTGACCAGTTGAATGTATTTTATCAGTTGCAGAGACAGGGCACTGTAAAATTCACAGTGCTGGATAGTTCAGGCCGTGTTGTGAGGAATCTCAGCCAGCAGGGTTACAATGGAGATAACCAGCAGTCCATAAACATCAGTGATCTGCCTGAAGGATTATATCACCTGAGGATGGTTCAGGGCAACGTTAAAACCAGTAGCCAGTTTATCAAGATCAGGTAGCATAAAGATACCAGACTGGATAGTATAAATCACCGGCAGTTGGATTATCCAATTGCCGGTTTTTTTATGGAGAGAATGTCCTGACAGGAAGCTTCACAAGGACCGGGCGCTGGTATTTTCCCAGGATATAAATCTTGCCCAGCAAGGCCACTCCCTCTTCCTTGGTTTGAATGATATCGGCCACTTCCACCCGCTCATTGAACTGGTGGTAATGTGTGGCGATCAGGCTGTCAACATCCGCTGCATGCTGATAGGTGACCATGGAATTAGAGTTCGTTTGTGAGGTAAATAATAGATAGGATGTTGTTCCTATGCTGATCCGTTTAGATAACACTTTTGCATCATGTACCAGTTCAGGGAGTATCTCGCCGGTGAGATCGTTGAAATTCTGGCTGGTGCTGATGTCTACCTCCACATCCCCGAGAAGGTAATTATTATTGCTGTAGAAACGGGTTAATGCATACCTGTTCCCGGTTCTCTGTATGAGTGAACTGACGGCTTCTTCAGTCTGAAAAGAGTAAATATTTCCCAACATGGTTAGTCCGGCCGACTCAAAGTACACTGTCCGCAGGGTATAATTGTAAAAACAATTCACATAATATCCCGACTGGCTGCCTTCGGTCCACTCCCCTATGAAAAAGGGGAACTCTGTCCCGGATTTATTCATATGCTTTTGTACCACGTTCTCCAGGTCTTTTTCAACATTTACCTTAACCGAACGCTGCAGTCCGAAACTTCCATCAAAAAGAGATATCCAGGAGGATCTTGCGACAAAATCATACCCCAGAACAATAAGGTTGTTCTGCTTATCCACATATGAATACAGGGGCATGGTCAGTTGCAGGTCATGTTGACCCGCTACATCCCCATTTGATGTATTGATCTCCACTGCATAGGCATTCAGCAGCAGGTCCATGGCCACAAATCCCACTGACCCGGAAAGCTGAAACAACCTTGGAGATGGGGCATAGAGGTCATAATCCCTGGTCCACTCGACCTCTCCCAATGAATTGGTTTTGATCAGGTTGGCATGAGGATATTCAATGACCGAGGTGTCTACCTTTACACCCGAAAGGATGAGGTATCCCCCATCAGAGAGTTGTGCAACGCCTGCCGGATGGTATGCAATCTCCTGATCGGGGTGGTTGTAGATCTTGATAAATTCATTCTCTGGTTGTATATCTTTTTGATTGACTTCACAAGCACTGAGAATTACTGCTATGGATAAAAGTATG
>CAZXOJ010000202.1:2558-7987 GCA_964642325.1 uncultured Bacteroides sp.
ATCTTTTTGATTGACTTCACAAGCACTGAGAATTACTGCTATGGATAAAAGTATGATATGGTATTTCACGTTACTGGGGGAGTTTACATTTTGATTTACGGCCACCGCTTCCCCTTTTCTGGAGGGAGAAAAGGACCGAGAGATTAATTTTCAGATCATTCAGTCGTATATCGCTCTGTGAATAGGAATCACGGGAGCCTGTATCATCACGGTTTTCCTTGCTTGTAATAACATGAAACCCATAATGGTATCCCACACTAAAGTCCAGGATTAGATAGTTCAGATCAATATAAGTACCGGCAACACCTCCAAGGGTCATCTTGGGCCGTATAAAGGTCTGGTTGGTGGCCTCCTGCGAGCCCATCAGGTGGGCATAGCTTATTCCTCCACCCACATAAGGCATGAAGGTCCCCCCGAGATCAAGGGTATATCTCACCTCAAGCGGTATTTCAAAATACCTCAGCCTGACTTCGTTCACCTGTTCCACAGTATCATCCTGGAACATAATATTGGTCAAGCGGGTGAAGGAATAGGTGTATGTCCCGGGTTTCATTGTCAGGGCAACAAAATCTGTCAGCCTGTAGTCCACCTGCACAAAATACTGGTGGCCGAAATTCTGGAACAAGCCGCTGTAGGTATTCTTGTATTCCGCGCCGGTAAGATCTTCATACAGGTTATAGGATTGAGATTCCAATACATGGGAAAAATTCACTCCAGCACCGAAACCGACCCGGAAGTTTTCCAGGAATGGATTGACCTGGGCCGAAATAATAGTGGTACTAACCAGGAGAAGTATAGAAAATGCCAGGATTTTCTTCATAGGTTATAGTAAAAGGTTTAGTTCAGCTTTATCTATTTACGTGTTTAACTACCTAAATGTTGTTCATTGATATAAAAATTATACTCAGATAAGAATCTTTCTAAATAAGATATCATATCACTGAATATTAATCATTTACAGACAAGACTTAGTCATGCTATTCTAAATAATTTTCAAATAAATATGACCCTTCATTAGATTCGCCAACTACATACATTATTCAAATGTTTTTTTATCCGCTTTTTTGTATTTTCGGCTCTGTAAAATCAACTGTTTCATGAGGGGTTATACTATAATCATAATACTGATTATCTGCACCATGCAGGCTTTTTCACAGAATGATACCCTGGTGATGAAAAACGGGGATGTTCTGGTTGGGGAGATCAAGGATATGCAAACAGGTGTTCTGAAGTATGAAACAGACTACAGTGATAAAGATTTCGCCATAGAATGGAATAAGATCAGCGCAATATATACTACCACAGCATTTGTGATTGCTACTTCGGATGGAAGAAGGGTCAACGGGATACTTAAAACTGACCCATCGGATAGCAGCAGGGTATTGATTATCGGAATCCTGGGATTGAACTCTGCAAGGAAGAATGAAATTGTATTTCTGAAAGCATTTGAAAGGAATCTCCTGGGCCGGTTCGACGCCTCCTTCGACCTTGGGATATCCCTGGCTAAAGCCAATGATCTCCGGCAAGTGACCTCCAAGGGTACTTTTGGCTATGTGGGTAGGGCCTGGGGATCAAATGCATCCTTCAATGTCGTCAGAAGCATACAGGATAGCGTCAGGACACGCAGAACAGAGGCAAATATTGGCGGCAGGCTTTTGCTGAAACATTCCTGGTTTATCGCTCTTTCAGCGAAATTCCTGCAGGCTGATGAGCAAAAACTAAAATTGCGTGCCACAACCAATGGCAGTGCCGGGTATTTTTTCGTATACACTAATAGGATGTATTTTTCAGGCCTGGCAGGTCTGGCATGGACCAATGAACAATACACCGATGACACACCCCTCAGAAACAGCCTGGAAGGATCTTTTGGAATTGATTTAAACCTGTTTGATATTAAAGATTTCAGCCTGCTGACCAAAACAGTTTTTTATCCAAGTATCACTGAGAGAGGCAGGATGAGGCTGGATTTTAATATCGACCTGAAATATGATCTTCCCCTTGATTTCTACATCAAGCTTGGATATACCCATAACTATGATAACCAGCCGGCTTCGGGTGTCTCAGAACATGACTATGTGTTCTCGACAACAGTAGGATGGGAACTTTGAGTTGTACGAAAACCCCTTAATATGGACTATTCCTCCAAAGTGGAAACATCTCCCTCATCCTGACCCAGGGCCCTGGCCTTGAGTACCCGTCTCATGATTTTTCCGCTGCGTGTCTTAGGCAGAGATTCTTCAAAGACGATGAATTCAGGCTTTGCAATGGGACCAATTTCACTCTGGACATGCTTTTTCAATTCATTGGCCAACTCATCAGAACCGCTACGGCCTGTGGCCAGAATAACAGTTGCATGAATGATATTCCCCCTGAGTTGATCAGGCAAACCAATGGCTGCCGCTTCAGTTACCGCAGGATGGCTGACCAGGGCACTCTCAATTTCAGCTGATCCCAGCCGGTATCCACTCACCTTCAGCACATCATCATTCCTCCCGATGATCCAGAAATACCCATCTTCATCGATCTTGGCCGAATCTCCGGTAAGGTACCAGCCCTGTTTTTCATATAGTTTCCAGTATTTCTCTATGAACCGGTCAGGATCTCCCATGATGGTCCGGGCCATACCCGGCCATGGATTTTTGATAACCAGGTTACCTTCCTCTCCAGGTTTTACTGATTTTCCTTTTTCATCCACTACATCAACTTCGTTTCCAAAGAAGGGTTTGGTGGCTGATCCTGGCTTCAAGGGGGTAATGGGCAATGGTGTGATCATGAATCCGCCGGTTTCGGTCTGCCACCAGGTATCCATAATAGGACATCGACTCTTCCCAATCACTTCATAATACCATTTCCAGGCTTCAGGATTGATGGGTTCACCTACAGAACCAAGCAATCTAAGGGAACTCAGGTCATGGCGGTCTGCCCAGGATGAGCCAAACCTCATGAGTCCCCTGATAGCCGTCGGTGAAGTGTATAGTATATTGATCCCGTATTTTTCTATCATCTGCCACCACCGGTTGGGAAAGGGATGATTGGGTGCACCTTCATACAATATGGTAGTGGCACCATTGATCATTGGGGAATACACAATATAGCTGTGCCCGGTGATCCATCCTGGGTCCGCTGCACACCACCAGCGATCTTCAGGCTGGTAGTCAAATACATATCTGAAGGTCGTAGATGTGTAAACGGTATAACCGCCATGGGTGTGTACCAGTCCCTTGGGTTTCCCTGTTGTACCGGAGGTATATAAAATAAACAGGGGATCCTCTGCATCCATTACTTCTGTTTCACATTTCGCACTGGCGATAGGCATGCTCATCAGGTCATGCCACCAGAAATCCCGGTCATTCTCCATGTAACACTCCTCCCCGGTGCGCTTGACAGTTATGCAGGCAGTAATTGTTGGGGATCTTTTCATGGCCTCATTGGCGATGGTTTTCAGGTTGGTGGGTTTCCCGCGTCTGAAACCGCCATCCGCTGTCACAAGGATATTGCTCTTAGCATCGGCAATTCTTTCGGCCAGTGCTTCCACGCTGAATCCTCCATAAACGACACTGTGCGCAGCCCCGATCTTGGCACAAGCCAGCATGGCAATAATAAGCTCCGGGATCTGGGGCATGTATATAGTTATAATATCCCCTCTCTTGGCTCCCATGGCTTTTAACACATTGCCAAATTTGGATACTTCCCTGTTCAATGCAAAAAAGGAAAAGGTCCTTACATCCCCAGGTTCCCCTTCCCAGATCAGGGCAAGTTTATTCCTGGTATCAGAACTCAGATGCCTGTCAATGGCATTGGCAACAATATTGATCTTTCCACCTGTATACCATTTATAAAATGGTTTATCCGTATCATCCAGGACCCTGTCCCATTTCTTATACCACATTAGCTTCCCGGCTTCAATTTCCCAGAATCGCTCCCGGTCTTCAATAGATTCCTTATACAGGCAATCATAATCCTTAACCCGGGAAGATTTCAGGATTTCTTCGCTTGGATAGTACATGGAATCACTGGCAGGAGAATCTTTTTTTGACATTTCAGGTTTGTTTTATTTAGACCATTTAAATATAATAATTTCTTTTAAAAACTATCTCTCACCCATTGGAGATAATTTTATGACCCTGTCGGGCTCATTTACTACAACATAGATATTCCCCCCTGGATCCATTCCAACATCCCTCACCCTGCCGGCATTCTTCAATATCACTTCCTGGTGCATCACCCGGTCCTTTTCAATGTTCAGGAGTATTACCTCTTCGTATTTCAGGGCACACACAAGTAAATAATTATCCTTCCAGCGTGCAAAAGACTCTCCCTCGTAGAATTCCATCCCGCAAACAGCAATGGATGGCTTCCAGTAAAGGACGGGTTGTTCATAGCCTTCTTTCCTGGTATATTCAGTAATAATGGTACCATTATAATTTTTTCCATAAGTGATCACCGGCCAGCCATAGTTCAGCCCTTTGCGGATAAGGTTGAGTTCGTCACCGCCAAGGGGACCGTGTTCAATGGACCATACTTCATCTGTTACAGGATGAATGGAAATACCCTGTGGATTCCGGTTGCCAAGAGTGAATAATGTCGGCAATCCCTTGTCAACAAAAGGATTATCATCAGGTACACTCCCATCGGGGAAGATCCTGTGTATCTTACCGTTGGGTCTTGTAGGATCCTGTGCCTGATCCTGAGCACCCCTGTCCCCTATGCTGAAATAGAGATAACCTTTCTTATCGAAAACAATCCTGTTCCCATAATGGTGGCGGGTAGTTCGGTATGTCTCATGCGGGGCCTCATAAATAAGCTCTTCATCTATCCATTTTTTATCTTTTATCCGTCCCCTGACAATACGGGTCATGGCCGGTGCCCGCTTGCTTACCAGCTTTTTCCTGATGGCATGACTGTATGAGAGATAAATCCAGCCATTCTCGGCATATGCGGGATCGATATTCACATCCATTAAACCACCCTGTCCTTCATGCAATACTTCAGGGGTACCAGAAACAGGATCAGCAACAAGCTGACCGTCTACAATCATCCTGAGCGTTCCGGGCCTTTCGGTGACCAGGGCCGTTTCTTCATCCAGAAAAACAATGGCCCAGGGTATGCTAAGGTTATCTGCCCAGACTTCGGTTTTTATCTCATAATCCATGGTTTCAATCATGGCTGGAGGTTCGGGTTTCTTTGCCCCGGCAGCCGCTTCCGCCTCATACAGGTAATCTACAATGCTTCCGATTTCATCGGCTGTCAATGTCTTTTCAAAGGAAGGCATGCCAAGGTTAGGTATCCCGTCCCTGATATTCCTGGTCACATAACCCCTGCCATCACCAAATTGCCATACCCCATCCAGTAGGCTCTTCGACATTCCGCCCCTCAGATCGGTCCCATGACAGGTAGCACAATGCTGTTTGTACAATTCATTTCCATTA
>CAZXOJ010000203.1:0-7960 GCA_964642325.1 uncultured Bacteroides sp.
GAGGTGCGGATAGGATATATCGGAACCCAGATTGACAAATTTACCTATCGTTCTGATGAACATGTAACGGGTACGAAGGGATCGGCTTATATCTATGGTGGGAACGGGATCATCAAGGGAGCAAATCCCTGGAAATTCGAAGGAGAAAAACCAAATCCTTCAGTCCTCCAGTATGCCGAAATGATCGATAGCATTCGTAAGGGAAATCCCCTGAACGAAGGGCGGCAGGTAGCCGAAAGCACCATGACTGCAATCCTGGGAAGAATGAGTGCCTACACGGGAAGAGCCTTGAAGTGGGACTGGGCAATGAATGCATCGAAACTTGATCTGACCCCTGGAAAGATGGAATTTGGGGATCTTCCGGATGCAATTATTCCTATGCCTGGTGTTACAGAATTGATATAAAATTCATCCAATGAAGCATTTACATATTTTATTGCTGATCATTTTTTGTGTTTTTCTAAGTAGTGCAAGGACCACAACACAAAAGGAAGAAGGATTTGTACCCCTGTTCAACGGCACGGATTTGGATAACTGGGTGAATGTGAACTGTGCCCCGGAAACATGGACGGTTCGGGACCAGATGATTGTGTGCACCGGTATCCCAAAAGGGGTTATGCGCACAGATAAACAATATGAAAATTATATACTGGAACTGGAATTTCGCCACATGAAAGAAGGGGGTAATGCGGGATTGTTCGTCCACTCAGACGACCTCACTCATATTGGGAAACCCTTTACCCGCTCTATCGAGATTCAGATCATGGATGGTAACCATGGAGATGTATTTGCCATACAGGGAGCGACACTTACACCGACAAACTCGGATCTTGAAAAAGCCTGGATGCGTTCGTATCCTACCTCTGAAAGGCATAATCCTGCCGGGGAGTGGAACCATTACCGGGTTGAAAGCCGGGACGGAATGATTACACTTGCAGTGAACGGCCAGGTGGTCACAAGGGCATACCACACGAATCCAAGAAAGGGTTACATCTGCCTGGAATCGGAGGGCAGTGAAATCTATTTCCGTAACATCAGGATAAAGGAATTACCTGGGACAAATCCACCGAAAGAGGCAACAGGGATTGTGGATCGGGGATTCCTTTCACTTTACAATGGGCTGGATACAAGGGGTTGGAAACAGATCGATGGCAATAAGGGACACTGGCAGTCCATAGACTATATATTGGATTATGACGGAAAAAGCACAGCTGAAGGTGAAGACAAGCATTTATGGACGGAGAAAGAATATGGAAATTTTATACTCATGGTGGACTGGCGTCAGCCCGATAAGCCAGTCCCTGAAGAGGTCCCTGTAATCCTGCCCAACGGGGAGCAGGCAAAGGATGAGAACGGAAAAGAGATAACTGTATCTGTGCTTGATGCAGGTGACAGCGGTATATACCTGCGGGGCACTTCCAAATGCCAGCTCAACATCTGGAACTGGCCGGTAGGATCCGGCGAGATCTGGGGTTACCGGGTTGACCAGGATATGCCTGAAGCGGTTCGCCGTGCTGCCACGCCCATAGTATGTGCGGATAATAAACCGGGTGAATGGAACCGTTTTGTCATTACAGCGATTGATGACATAATCACGGTTGAACTGAATGGAAAAATTGTCATTAAAGAGGCACAGTTGCCGGGAGTCCCCAAAAAGGGTGCTATCGCACTGCAACATCATGGTGACCACATACAGTTTGCCAATATTTATATTAAGGAGCTCTAGATTTAGTTTTTAATGTTGAGACAGAAAGACATCATTGTTCCGTTAATAGCTGTATTATGTTTGTGTCTTATTACTAAGACCTCTATTGCACAGCCCTTCAAACCTGCTGAAAAAGCCAAATCCTTCTATTCAAACCTCCCGGATTCAGCGATTGAACTGATCAATAATGCGATACCCGGAGCGGCTGTTTATTCACCCAATAAACCCAAAAAATTATTGATTTTCAACATGGATGTTTGGGACGGCGAGATCCGTGCCGGTCATCCTTCCGTACCGTATGCGAACTATATGCTGCAGATGATGGGCAAGAAGACAGGAGCATACGAAACCTATTTCAGCAATGATACCATGGTGTTTGAATCAGCCAATTTAAACCAGTTCGATGCCATCTGTTTCAACAACACTGTCGGAGTGCTTTTTAAAGACCCCGGATTGAGAAATAATCTTTTGGAATATGTCTACAGTGGAAAGGGCTTTTTTGGCATTCATGCGGCCGGGGCTACTTTCTGCCAGTGGCCGGTTTATGACCAGTTCCCTGAATTTGGCGAAATGCTGGGTGGTTTTGAGAATGGAGGGCACCCATGGAAGCCCCATGAATGGATCACGCTTAAAATGGATGAACCTTCCCACCCCCTTAACCGCGCCTATGAGGGTAAAGAGTTCAATGTGAGCGATGAGGTTTTCCAGTTTTCAGAACCCTATACACGTGACCGTCTGCGAATACTGCTGGCGATTGACACGGACAAAACCGATATGAGTGAAGAGAGGCGCATCCTTCCCGAAAGAAGAGCAGATAAGGATATAGCCATCAGCTGGGTAAGGAATTACGGCAGGGGAAGGGTATTCTATACCTCGCTCGGCCATAATGCACACATCAACTGGAATGAGAAAGTACTGATGCATTATCTTGACGCAATGCAGTTCGTACTGGGCGATCTGTATGCTCCCGCCACTCCCAGCAATAAACTAACGCCGGCCGTTGAAGTCCAGGAGAAAATGGAATGGAGACTGGGACTCACAGCTTACAGTTTTAAGAATAATACACTCTTCGAGACTATTGATAAGGCAGCTTCTCTTGGACTTTTGTACCTCGGGGGGCTGAATGTGCAGCAGGTTAGTGATGAGATAGGGGGTAATTTTGATTATACCCTGAGCGAGGAGGATCTTGTTGCTGTTCGGAAGAAGTTTCTTTCTGCCGGCGTTACGTTGGTGAGCTATTATATACACGATATCCCGGCTGATGAGGAGACCTGCAGGAAGATATTCGAGTTTGGCAGAAAAATGGGCATTGAAACCTTCATCTCCGAACCCAAAGTGGAAGCCCTGGATCTGATTGAAGAATATTGTGAGAAGTACCATATCAAACTGGCTATTCATAATCACGGAAAGGATATCTCGCCAGTATACTGGGATCCTGAGAATCTTCTGAAGGTATGCCAGGATCGAAGTCCATTGATCGGTGCATGCGGGGATCTTGGTTACTGGTCGCGTTCTGGCATTTTACCTCTGGATGCCATAAAAATGCTTGGAGACAGGCTGATAACAGTACAGATGCATGACCTTGATAATATGGGTCCCGATGGACATGATGTGGCCTGGGGGAATGGAGAAATTGAACTGGATGCTATTATCCGGCACCTCACTATGAGTGGAGTAAAACTTTCTCTATTCGGACTGGAATATTCTTTGGACTGGGACAAGGTAAGGCCGGAGATAAAACAGAGTATTGAATATTTTAATGATGTTTGCCTCAAGATGGCTGGTACTCATCAGGTAGGCTCTTACAAATAGAAATTTATGAAGATCCAGCAGAACAGGAGAGATTTCCTCAGGAAATCAATTACAGGTACCGCCGGAGCCCTTGTATTTCCAACTATTTTACCTTCCCGGGTCTTTGCAGCACCTGGAAGAACTTTGCCCAATGATATGATAAATTTCGGTCTCATCGGGGTGGGTGAAATGGGCAGCGGCCACCTGCGGTCATTTATTGAGTATGATGATATCCGTGTGAAGGCCATTTGTGATGTCAATTCAACTGACGCAGATCTGGCTGTTGAGTTTACCAACAACCGATACGGAAGCCAGGAGTGTAAAGCATATAATGATTTCAGGGAATTACTTGCACGGAAAGATATTGATGCCGTTTTGATAGCGGTTCCAGATCACTGGCATGCATTGATCGGAATGGAGGCTGCCAGGCAGGGGAAACATATGTATTATGAGAAGCCCCTGAGCCTGTTCTTCAGGGAATGCCAGGCCATGAGACAGGCCATCAACAGGTATGGTGTGGTCTTTCAACTCGGAACCCAGCAGAGATCAGATGAAAGATTCCGCTTTACATGTGAACTGGTAAGGAACGGGAAATTAGGGACACTTGAAAAAATCACCATAGGATCAGCCAGCTACACACCAGTGGGCGTTCAACCTGAAGAGCCCGTGCCTGACTGGCTGGATTATGACCTGTGGCTGGGTCCCGCGCCACTGGTTCCATATACCCATTTAAGATGTACAAGAAATTTCACCCTTATATATGATCATTCGGTGGGATGCATCAGTGGTGCTTACGGCATCCATCATGTGGATATTGCACAATGGGCCATGGATGCCGACCTTACCGGACCGGTGGAGGTGGAAGGCCGGGGCAGCATACCTGAAGAAGGATTGTATGATACCATCCATACCTGGGAGGCTGTGCATACCTATGCAAATGGTGTAAAACTGGTATACCTCGATCATATTTCCGCCCGAAAAAGAATTCCACAGTTTAATATTCCAAATTCTATGGGCATATTATTCGAGGGCAGCGAAGGTTGGGTATATGTAGCCCGAGGTTATATCGATGCAGAACCAAAGTCCCTCCTCAAAACCATCATTGGTCCGAATGAGATCCAGCTCCCCCGTAGCAATGACCACAGGCGGAATTTTCTGGATGCTGTCAGGACCGGTTCCCCGGTAATGTGCCCCATTGAAACAGCCGTAAGATCTGATACTGTTTGCCACCAGGCTGATATAGCCATCAGGATGGGTCAAAAATTAAGCTGGGATCCGGTAAAAGAAGAGTTTATCAATAATCCTGCTGCCAACAGGATGCTCAGCAGGCCAATGAGGAGTCCCTGGCATTTATAGACAAGATAAACTTTGTACCTGATAGATATGACAAGAGCACTATCCAAGTTCCTTACCAGATTGTTCCTTCAGTTTGTACTGGTTTCATTTCTAGGCACAACTGGGATAAGCCTGCAGGCCCAGACCAAATCAACCGGGGAGATCCGAACGGAGATGGGGAAAATACTTGATGTTCTGGCCAGGTATAATTTTGACAAAGGAAGAAGCTGGATGCCTGATCTTCAATACCTAATGATGGAAGTTTATAATAACAGCGATGCCATTGGCGAAGTCGAACCTCTTATGATAAAATTCCTGCAATCTGAAACAACGGCTGCTGGAAAGCAATATGTATGCAGGGAACTGGGGCTTATTGGGACCAACGGTTCGGTGCCTGTGTTATCTGGACTATTGTCTGCTCCAGGAATGACAGGAACGGCGCTACTCGCACTTGAAAGAATTCCAGGTGCCGAAGCTGACCAGGCACTGCTGAAAGTCCTGGAAGAAGGAGATGAAGTGCTTAAGATAGCCGTCATAAATTCCCTTGCAGCCAGGCAGGTCACCGCTGCCACTATTCCATTAACAAAGCTGATGCAGAGTGATCATGAGAAGCTGGCCCTCTCCGCCATTTCCGCCCTGGGAAGTATTGGTGGCACAGAAGCAGCAAAAAATCTGTCTGACGTCAGTAATAAGGTTCCTGCCTCTCTGAAATGGGCCGTGCTGGATGCCCGGTTGAAATGCGCTGACCGGTTTATGGAAGGAGGTGATAATATTAATGCTGCCATGATCTATGAGCAGGTGTACCAGGCAGATCCACCTCAAACATTAAAATATAATGCCCTTTCCGGGAAATTCAAGACTTCCCCTGATGATCCCTATCAATTCATCTTGAATCACATACGGCAGGAAGATTCTGAATTTCATCCATATATCGTTCATCTGATATTCCAACTGGATGACAGCCATGAACTGGGCAGGATCTTTGAAGATCTGGGTGAATCACAAAACGTACCAACCGTGCATCTGTATGCTGCTATGGCATCCATTGGAGATCCCTCAGTTCACCCGGAAGTCATTGCAAGTTTAGTCAACAGGGAAGAAAAGAAGGATGTCAGGATGGCTGCCATCCGTGCTCTGGCCAGTATAGGAGAACCTTCGGATGTACTTTTGCTGGCTGAGCTGGCAGATTCTGCCGTGGGACCGGAAAAAGAGGTTGCCCGCCAGAGTCTGTACATGCTCCCGGGATCAGAAACGAATGAAAACATACTAGCGGGTATCAGGGAAGAAACAGGCGGTATCAGGGCTGAACTCATCAGGAGTGCCGGCGAAAGGAATATTAACGTAGCTACTGAACTTTTATTTGAATATACATCAGATCCTGACCGTATTGTCCGGATGGAATCTATAAGGACTCTGGGCAAACTGGCTTCCCCCGAATTACTACCCGACCTGGCTAAGGTCCTGATCCAAACAGATAACCGAAGAGAAAGACAGGAAGCTGAAAGAGCCATTTATGCGGTCACCCAGAAGATGCCTGAAAATTCAGACCAAGCTGCCAGTATTATTAAAGCACTTGAGGATACAGAAGATTCTGAGGTACTCGCATCATTAATCAATATCATTGGCATGATTGGTAATGGCAAGGACCTGGATGTTTTGAGAAAATACCTTGAATACGAAGAAGAAGGGGTTCAACTGGCAGTCATCAGGGCTTTATCTGGCTGGCCGGATGCCAGTCCCATGGAGGACCTTAAACCGCTTTTAGCATCAACCGATGACCAGCGAAAGCACACCCTCGCTCTCAGGGGTTATGTTGATGTTGTGCTGGTGGATAATCTGATGAGCAATGATGACAAATTAAGAGAGATTCGGAATGCTTTTGATCTGTCGATCAGTACAGCTGAGTACATGATTGTCATCTCCGGATTAAGCAGGATAGGATCATTGGAAGCCCTGGACATGGCAATCGGCTTACTCCAGGATCCTGGGTTGAAGAAGGAAGCCGAAGCGGCGGTAGTCAGGATCGCGGAACAAACCAGTTGGGAATACCCGAAAGAAACAGCAAGTCAACTAAACTCAGCACTTGAGAAGATTGATAATGAGGCAGTAGAGAAAAGAATTCACATAATCCTGGACAGGATTAACTAAGATTAGTTTACTAGCATTAAAGCATATGAAAAAACAAATAATTATTATCTCATCCCTAATCCTGATGAGTATTTTCCAACAAGTCCCTGCGCAGGAAGTAAAGCGCCTGAAGATCAAGTATCCAACGCCTATGTACGTTGGTACGCCGAAGGACTTGAAGGTGGAGAGGCTTGAAAAAGATGAAGAGATCTCCACTCCATATCTGCTGGTTCCTGAAGGAACGGTGAATCTCGCCTTCGAGAAAGGAGTGATATGTTCAGATCCCTACCCAATATTAGGGGAACCGGAGCTGATCACGGACGGTGACAAGGAAGCCATGGACGCATCATATATTGAACTTGATGTGGGACCCCAACACATCACTATTGACCTCGAGGAAAAATGTACAATTTTTGCCATTGCCTTCTGGCATTTTCATAAAAAGGCCAGGGTGTACCACGACGTGGTGTTACAGGTGGCTGATGATCCTGATTTCATTGTCAACGTGACCACCTTCTTTAACAATGATCATGATAATTCACTTGGTCTGGGTGCTGGAGATGACCCCCATTATATCGAAACCAATAAGGGACGGCTGATTGATGCGAGAGGAATTATCGGCCAGTATGTAAGATTATACAGTGGCGGGAACACAGATAATAATATGAATCACTATATCGAAGTTGAAGTGCACGGTAAACCGGTGAATTGAGATACCCCCTGAAATACCTCCTTGTCTTTGTTGCCATTTTCATCATGGCCTGCCTGGTTAATTTCACCGGGCTGGATAAGAGGCCCATGCATAATGACGAAGCTGTCAATGCATACAAGCTGGGCCAGATGATGGAGACAGGTGAATACCAGTATGATAAGAATGAATACCATGGTCCGGTACTCTATTATGCATCCCGGATTGTTACGAGATTGCTGGGACAGGCAGATTACATTTCGCTGACGGAATCCTCCCTGCGTTCTGTCACGGCAATATTTGGAATTTCCGTT
>CAZXOJ010000204.1:0-7925 GCA_964642325.1 uncultured Bacteroides sp.
AAATTTGATGCCAGCGGGTGGGATCCAATGCCATCGGGACTTCTGGGCAAGGTCAGGATCATTCCAATGGAGCTAAAAAGTTTTTAAATCATGACTTCAAGAGAAAGAGTGCTAAGCGCCTTTGAAAGGAATGGATACGACCGTATTCCTGTAAAACATGAAGGGACCCCAGAGATCAACCAGATGATCATGGATCATTACGGACTTTCCAATATGGAACAACTGTTAAGGGTCGTAGGTGATGATTTCCGCTATGCAGAACCGGAATATATCGGTCCCGAGTTGCGCACATTCCCCGATGAAAGCGTGGAAGGTTACTGGGGCGAAAGGTATAAATATGCAGAATTCAAGGGTGGAAAATACCTTGAAGCAAATTACCTCCCATTTGCAGATGTTCACTCACCCGGAGATCTTGACCGTTCACATTTCCCAATCGCAGACTGGTTTGATTACTCCACTATAAAGGAGCAGTGCCGGCAGATCATGGACAATGGATTTGCGGTGGCAGTGGGTACTGCTGGGGACATGGACTTTATCAATGGCATAGGGCGTTCCAGGGGACCCGAACAGGTCCTGATAGATCTGATCACAGAAGATAAAGTCTACCTGGAGATCATGGAGGCCCGTTTCAAATTCTATTACGACTTGCATGAACGGATGCTCCAGGAGTCAGGTGGTCTGATCGATATTACGCATATTGGCGAAGACCTGGGAACCCAGTCGGCACAGGTTATCTCATTTGAAACATTTGACAGGCTCTTTGCACCAAAATTCGAGAAATACTTCAGCATGGTCCACTCCTACGGAGCCTGGTCCATGATGCACATGTGCGGATGTGTAAGGGCATTCCTGCCGCGGTTGATTGACTTGGGACTCGATATCTACGATGTAGTTCAGCCAACCACAAATGATATGGATATTGAGGTATTGCACAAAGATTTTGGTAAGGATCTCACCTTTTGCGGCTCCATCTGCGTACAGTCCACCCTGGCATTCGGCAATCCTACTGATGTGATACGCGAAGTAAAACGGCGTCTGGATCTCTTTCCTGAAGGTGGAATGTTCCTCGGACCATCCCATGCCATACAGGTGGGTTCCCCCATGGAAAATATCATCGCCCTTTACCGCACTGCCGGAAGCCTGAGAGAAGAGATAGATGACTCCATTCTTTCTATCCAGGAGGATTCATCTCCGGATGAGATCAACATGTCAAAACTGTTCTGATGAAATATCTTGCGTTTTTATTTGCGATCACCGGTATACTGGTATTTTCTGGATGTAATGCACAGGAAGGGCAGGATTGGCCTGACTGGCGTGGAGAGGGACGCAACGGCCTCTGGAACGAAAAGAATATCATCACTGAATTCGACGGGCCTGAGATCAGGTTGAAATGGAGGGTACCCCTGGGATCTGGTTATTGCGGTCCCACAGTATCCCAGGGCAGGCTTTATGTCATGGACCGTGTCACCTCCCCAGAGGAACAGGAGCGGGTTCGCTGCTTCGACAGTGAAACAGGCAGTGAATTGTGGACCCACACCTATGATTGCCGGTATGAAGGGGTAGGCTATCTGGCCGGTCCCCGGGCGAGTGTCGTAATCCATGAGGGAATGGCGTATTCTCTGGGGACCATGGGGCACCTGTTCTGCCTCGATGCAGTGAACGGCAAGGTTATCTGGGCAAAGGATATGAACAGCGAGTATGAAATTCGCATGCCTATCTGGGGCATAGCTGCCGCCCCCCTCGTTGTGGAGGATAAACTCATCCTTCATATAGGTGGCAGCAACAATGCCTGTATCGTTGCGCTGGATAAAAGAAGTGGTGAGGAGATATGGACAGCATCCAATGACCAGGCTTCCTATACTGCTCCCTACCTGACCACACAGGCAGGCAGACAGGTAGTAGTGGTATGGACCGGTGATAACCTGAATGGCTTGGCACCTGAAACTGGGGAAATTTACTGGAAGATCCCATTCGAGATCAAAATGCAGATGGGAGTCAGCACGCCGGTACGCTATAAAAATTATCTTTTTGTCAGTGCATTCTTTAACGGATCCCTGCTGGCTGAAATATCTGACAATGAATTGACTGCGAAAGTTAAGTGGCAAAGGAGTGGTCTAAATGAAAGAAATACAGATGCCCTGCATTGTGTTATCAACACAGCGATCATCCGGGACGGATATATTTATGGCATTGATTCCTATGGAGAAATGCGTTGTCTGGAGCTGGAAACCGGAGACAGGATCTGGGAAAACACTTCAGCCGTAAAAATTGACCGCTGGGCAAATGTTCATTTTATCCAGAACGGTGAAATTACCTGGATGTTTAACGAACATGGGGAATTGATCATCTCAAGGCTCTCCTCCGAGGGTTTTGAAGAGATCAGCCGGGCCAGGCTTATCGAACCGACAACTGAGCAGTTAAACCGGAAAGGGACAGGGGTTACCTGGACACATCCCGCATTTGCCGGCAGGCATGTGTATGTAAGGAATGACAGGGAACTTGTTTGCGCCGACCTGGGTGATTAAAGTTTCATGGTCCAATCCTTGACATCACTTCGAATCAAGCACAGACTGGATGAGGCCTGCCACCTCTGTATGCCCGTTGTTGCGGGCGAATAAAGCAGCCGTTTCCCCGTCTATATCCTTCAAGGCAGGATCTGCACCACTTTCCAGGAGAAGCTTTGCCACTTCCAGCTGTCCCTCGGCAGCAGCATGCATCAGGGGTGAGAATTGTTCATCATTATCAACAATATTCGGGTCTGCATGATGTTTGAGCAACAGTTTGACAGTTTCAGCGAATGGCCCGGTGGATGCATACAAAAGTGCTGTACGTCCCATGGCATCCCTGATTCCAACCTCGGCACCTTCATTAAGTAGCAAGCGAACGATCTCTGTATGCCCGTTAAAGGAAGCAAACATCAGTGCTGTTCGTCCCTCCTGATCAACATTATTCGGATCTGCACCTTTCTCTATCGATTCCTTTACTTTTTCCAACTGCCCATTCAAAGCAGCATCATTCATGGCCTGCTGATCTCCGTTCGAAATTTGTTGAGGAACAGGTGATGTGGCTGCTGGTGTAGTTTGATCGGGGACTGTTACCGATGGTTCCGGCACCTTGGCAGCTGTGGTTGTTTCAGCATTTTTTTCCCCCTTCCCATTACAATTCATCATGCCAGCTGAAATGATCAGTAAAAGGGCAATAAGGACTGAAGATGGGGATAATACGGATCTTCTCAGGTTCATTACAGGTTTTTTTCAATCTATAGCTTCGGAACGAAGGTAATAAAAAGATCGGGGCTTGACATTGGCCATATACTTCCGTATCTTACGGTTAGCCCCAAAACCTTACTATCATGAAAAAATATCTTTACCTATCACTCACTCCGGAATCACTTGTGGCATCCCAGCTCCCCCCTGTTGATTTCGGTAACTACCTGGCTGTTGGAACCCGCAAACGGATCCGTGGACAGGCCATATTTATTGAGCTTGATATAGAAAAAATGGAAAACCTGCCCCAGGAATACCTGGATGAGAGGCTGGTACCATATGAAGACGGGGAACCTAAAAGGTCAGTCTTTATGTCCATTTACAGGGTCATGGAGAACGTAACCATGGATGCCCTTAAAAATCTTTACCTTGTGACCGATGACGGGAAGGTCCTCGAACTGGAAGCCAATAAATATAAACCGCCTTCGAGGGATTTGATCCATCTCTACCAGCAATTCAATCCCATCACCACCCGAGTAGCCAGCAAGTTATCGCCTCCCGAATTTATCAATTTCCTCACAGATAGCAGTAAGCCGGTTTATGCTCCAAAAATCTTCTTCGTGGAACTGAAACTGAACAAGTTGTCCAGGGATTCCTATGCTCCCATTCATGACCTGCCCTATCCGAATCCTGACCACCTCCGGGATTGCCTCGACAGGTTAAAATCATCCAAGGAGAGGTTGACCAAAACCATTATTCGTCAATTCAAGGGAGATCTTTCCTACAGGACCGTTAAGGATGGATTCTTTATTGGTGAAAAGGATAGATTCCTGTATTACCCCTTCCCTTCCATTGAGGACCTCGAGGATCAATATTATTACTGGTGGAGGTCTGCTCTTGTCCAATGTTTTTAGATCAACTGATATAAATCCCCTAAATCTCATTTACAATGCAAAATTTCCCCCCAAACCTGAAAAACCGCCGTGATTTCATGAAACAATCCGGACTCGCCGCCATGGGTCTGATGACCTTTCCCACATTACTCGGATCATACCGGTTCGCAGCCAGTCCCGATATACCTCATTTTGGCCCGGCCGGAAACTATATTCCCAAAATAAGGGCGGCCTTCATACGACGCGAAGAAAACTACGGAATGCGTTGGCCCGGGGAGATATACGATGGAGAAGCAGCACGCAAAAGGTATATTGAAAAGATCCGGGAATCATCAGAAAAACTGGGTATCCAGACCGACATAAGCACCAAACCCATTTATTCTTTAGAAGAAGGTGAAAAGTGGATACAGTCAGCAGTTGACGAGAAGGCCGATGGTCTATTGCTGATAACCCTCGACCGGCAGGAGCATACATGGCCAACGGTTGGAAAGGCCATTGATAACAAATTACCGGTTGTGGTATTCTCTCCGCTGGGATCTTCATTCACAACCAATACCAGCCTGTATAATAAAAAGGATGGAGCCTTCATTGCCTCTACTGATGATTTCAAACAGGCTGAGTTCGGTATGAAGATGCTGAAAGCGGGTGCGAAGATCCGTGAAACCAGGTACCTGGTCATCATACAAGGGATAGATGAGATTTCCGAAATCTCCATGGACCACTTCGGGACCAAACTCCGGTTTATCCCGGCTGGTCATTTCATAGACCAGTATCAGAACCTGTCAAACAGCAATGAGGCCAGGGAGCTGGCCCGGGCCTGCATGAGCCATGCCCATCATATACATGATGTCAGCGAAGAAGATGTGATCAACGGGGCCAGGAGCTATTATGCCGTGACCCGGCTGCTGGAACGGGAAAAAGCCGATGCCGTAACAATGGATTGCCTCGGTGTATTGGGTCCCTTGGAGATCAGTCTCCCCTGCCTGGCCTGGTCAAAACTGAATGATTCCGGCATACCTGCCGCTTGTGAAGGAGACCTCGAAGCCTGCCTCACACATTGTGTGGTCCAATACCTGTTTGATAAACCGGCCTTCCAGCAGGATCCAGTGGCTGAAACAGCAAAGGGATGCCTGATAGGCTCCCATTGCAGTTGTCCCACCAGGCTGGCTGGACTGGATACGGATCCTGAACCATATTCCATCCTTAACCACCATGGTAAGCGGGATGCCACGCTTAAACCGGAATGGAAATTAGGACAAACCGTAACGGTTGCCGACCTCATCCTTCCAGTTGTACAAAATTCACTAAGGAAACCCCGGGTTGATTATACGGAAGGCAAACCAAAGATGCTGATATCCACGGGAGAGGTAGTGGGACAAAAGTCCATTCCACCTGCTGGAGGATGTGTGGTGGCACCCATGGTTAAATTGCATGGTGTGGAAAGCTATCTGGACTACCCCGGATTCCACCAGATGTTCTTTTATGGAGATCATAAGCAAGAGTTGAAACATTTCAGCCAGCTATTCGGGATCACTCCAGAGGTGATTTAATCAGCAAATGGAATTATTATATTGTTAATTCCTGCCAAGGTTTATTTCGGTGTTATATATGCATTTTGTAACCCTATTATGCTAATTTAATACGGTTATAAATAACGGAAAAAAATAGAGGGAAATTCTGGTACCCAGAACGCTTATTAGCATAAATTTTATCTCCATATTTCAATGCACTAAATCCTTTTCAAATACACAATCAAATTATATGTTTCTAAATATAAATAACTTACGACGCAATGAAGTTTATATCTACTGAAAAGTAAATGAAAAAGGTTAACCCACACTCCATTTGATATTGTCGTGACATTAACCTGATTAATAATGATATTTTTATGAATTTTGACTTTTATCATATATATTTATCCAATTGAACTGTTATTGATAAGAATTTCTCACACTCTAAACTCACGCCTTCACACAATTTGAGACCTTAACCTGCTTTATTATCTAACCTAAAACCTGGCATGCCTATGATAATAAACTGACCTATCTGACAGCAGATTGAGATTCTATTCTTTCCTGCTAACTATTACACCATATATAAAACTATCTAATTAAATTAACCTAAATTACAAAACGTATGAGATGTATTACCAGATTAACTGGGAGGCGCCTGAAGCAGATGCGATCCCATAATATTATTAGGGTATTACGAACTGTCACAATTCTCTTTGCGTTCCAGTTGTTTGTCATGAGTGTTGCAGCGCAACCAACGACAGTAACGGGAACCATTACCGATGCGTCCGGAGAGACCATCATCGGGGCTAACATTATGATTAAAGGGACCACCGTCGGAACAATCTCCGATGTAAACGGGCAATTCACCCTCGATGTAGACGATCCTACGGTCACACTCGTGATCTCGTTTGTAGGATATTCCACACAGGAAGTGGTTCCCGGAGACCAGCAAGTCCTCAGTATCACACTAAATGAAGACATGGTGGGACTGGACGAAGTTATTGTTGTTGGTTATGGTACCCAGAAAAAAGTGAACTTGACCGGTGCTGTGGGAGTAGCCGATGGTGAGGTGCTGAACGACAGGCCCATTGTAAATGCCGGTGAAGGTTTGCAAGGCATCATTCCCAACTTTAATATTTCCATCAGGAACGGAGACCCTGCTGACACCCGCACGAATTTTAATATAAGGGGATATGAATCGATCAACGGGGGAGATCCTCTGATCCTGATCGATGGTGTTCCTGGGAACCTTAACAGGCTGAACCCGAATGACATTGCAAGTGTGACCGTATTGAAAGATGCGGCAGCTTCAGCAGTGTATGGTGCCAGGGCGGCTTTTGGAGTAGTCCTTGTTGAAACTAAAAGGGGGAAAGGCAGAAAGCCAAATGTTTCCTTATCAGCTGAATTTGGATGGGCCAAGCCCATATTCCTCATGGATCCGATCTCTGACCCTTTCGAGTTCGCAAAGGCAAGAAACCTGGCGAGCCAGCGCACCAACGGATCTGACGCTTACAACCAGGATAGGCTTGATGCATACGAAACATGGAGAGATAACCCCTCTCTTGAAAATGCCTGGACGGTCGACAATGGAGTACTTCGTTTTAATGGATACAACGATTATCAAAACAGGTTGTTAATCGATTTTGCCCCACAGCAGAAATACGATTTCAATGTTTCCGGGGCATCTGAAAATGCGTCCTACTATGTATCCTTCGGTTACCTGAACAAGGATGGATACCTCGATCACGATGAGAACAATGAAAATTTCAAACGTTATAATGTGCTGCTGAAGGGCGACTTTAAAGTCAACAAATGGATGTCTGTTGACAGTAGGGCGTTGATCTCCACCGAAATAAGTGATGTACCACACTTTTACCACTGGGATGTGAACATCAACACCTCGGCACGGCAAAATCCGACTGACCCCGTAGATTTCCCGGATCTTCCTTTTTATGTAAACCCGGGGGACCGCGAGACGTATGCCCCGTGGATAGGTAAGTATTTTGGCGGGACCAGCTTCTTCGAGTACCTCGATAATGGTGGGCGTCAAACCTTTACCAAGACCAGCACTACCCTAACCCAGGGTGTAACCCTTACACCCATAAAAGGTTTGAGAATCAGGGGAGACTTCTCATACTCTCTGTATAACCAGAATTTCCAGGATGTGCAGAGCAAGGTGACAGTGATCAATGAAAGTCCGAACCTCTTGAATGATACATTCTGGACCAATGGATTCAGCGGAAATGACTGGATCGAGAACCAAAGTAACAATAACCAGTATTTTGTGTTTAACACCTATGCTGATTACACCA
>CAZXOJ010000205.1:0-7868 GCA_964642325.1 uncultured Bacteroides sp.
CACCGGAACAAACTGTGGAGTATATGAATGGCGTAGAGAAGCCCTGGATCGCTTACAAGGTCCTGGGTGCCGGGGCTATTTCACCACAGGATGGGTTTAAGTATGCCTTTAACAGTGGAGCAGACTTTACCTGTGTAGGTATGTTCGACTGGCAGATCGTGGAAGATGCCAATATTATTGGCGAAGTATTGAATGGCAGCCTGGACAGGACAAGGCCCTGGAGAGGTTGATGCTATAAACGTTTAGGATGTTAGCTCAAGCCTGTCTTTAAGAGTGTACTCCTGGTTATCGACGCTTATATCAACGTGATTTACTCCTTTGTTTTCTATTATGATAGATCCTTTGGTAACCATTACTTCCAGTGGATTGCCTTTCCAGGTTACTGGATAGCGTAAAGATTTTACCTGAGGAGGTAATTTGGGGTTGATCCGAAGCTTCCCGCCCACCATCCTGAGTCCCCCGAAGCCACACACAATAATCTGCCATATCCCACCCAGGGAAGCAGCATGAACTCCCTGGTCTGATGATTTCATATTGGGACCCAGGTCAATTTCTGAGGCTTTTCGGAACAAATCATAGGAGAGTTGAAGATCATCAACATCAGCTGCCACTACAGCATGGGTAGACAGGCTCAGGGAAGAATCATGCAGGGTTTTGGGCTCATAATACTTGAAGTTCGCCATCTTGATCGCCTCATTGAATTTATCCTCCAGCACGTATACAAGCATTACAACAGATGCCTGTTTGGTAACCTGGATCTGGTTGATCTGGTCAATGTTGTAATCCTTAAAGATTGATCCAACCTGTTCCTGCTTTTTATACTTGCTTAGATCGATAATTTCCTTCTGCAGATAAGTATCTTCCTGCGCAATGACGAGATCTTCATTTGGTTCAGGCAGGTAGACCCGGTCAAGTTTCTTTTGTATTACTTCAATTTCAGCATCCAGCTGCAGTTTCTGGTTCAGGCGTGTATAGGTCTCGGGGTCTTCTTTTTTCAGGCTGTGGTATTGCTCAATGGCATTTTCCATACACCAGTGTGCCATGTAATTGGTATAGGCATCATTGTTGATATGCTCCTTGTATTCATCGGGACCTATGACCTTGTTAATATGGTATGTTCCATCATCACCAGGTTCCAGACGGCTCCCCCAGAAGATGGCTGTGTCGAAAAGGATTTCAAAGCCCGATTCTTTCATGAATTCTTCATCACCAGTCGCTTGATAATACTGCCAGACAGCATATGCAATATCAGAACTGATGTGGATCTCGATCAACCCCGTCCAGATCTTCTGGGCCTCCCCTGTAACAATATCAGCTTCTCCCCAGGCCGGTGTAACCTCACCATCATCCAGCCAGGCTGATTCCCATGGGTACATGGCTCCTTTATATCCATTTTCTTCTGCTTTTTCCCTGGCACCTTTCAATGAGTTATACCTGTATTCCAGCAGGCTCCTGGCAATTTCAGGGAGGCTGAGGGTGAAAAAGGGAAGTAAAAATATTTCACTGTCCCAGAAGGAATGTCCTTTGTAACCTTCTCCCGACAATCCCTTTGCACCAATGCCATAGCGGTTGTCGTGTTTTGGAGTCATTGCCAGCAGGTGATACTGTGCAAAACGGATGGCTAACTGGTCGAAGGGATTCTCACTTTCTATTTGAATATCCATTCTCGACCAGTAATCAGCCCACCCTTTTATACTGTCCTCCAGGAGTGACTCATAGCCAGCCTGCCGCTGCTTTCTTAGTGTAGCCAACGCATGTTCCTTCAATGAATCAGGATTCAAATGGCTTGTATCACTATCCCTGGAAGTATATATGTTAGAAAATTTCTCGATGGAAACCGGCACCCCTTTCCTGGCAGAAAACTCATAGATCATAAACACTTTCCTGCGTTCCATGCCAAATCTTGTTGCCACTGGCTCATCCGGGCATTCGACATGATGGCTTGTATGGTGGATAAAGGTAATGTCCGACTGAGTTGTTTGCTGGGTCATCCTGACAAATTGCCTGTCAATAACCTTCCTTTCTCCCTCCCGGAAATGCTGGGAACCGCTATTGCTCATCTGTCCGTCGATCCCGGAGACAATTTTTATTTCTGCATCCCGGTTGAGTGGAGTTATTATAATCTTTGCGGCAAGGGCGTGCAGATCATTGAAAGAAACAAAGCGACGGAATTGAAACCTGAAGGATTTTCCTTCAGGATTGGACCATTCAAATTCACGTTCCAGTTCTCCCGTTTTCAGATTCAGGGTACGGTGATAATCGCGGACTTCTCCCTTCTCAAGGCTGAAAAGTTCATTATCGATATAAATATCAAAGGCTGTCACATCAGCAGCATTGGGCAGCTCGGTGACCTCATTCTCATCAAACCTGTTGAAGGTACCTGCCACAAAAGTGTTCCTCACCTGGCCTACATAATTTTCCTCGGTGGCACTCCTGATCCCCATATATCCATTTCCGAGGCTCATTATGGCCTCGCATTTCCCTTGCAGGAGGGTGTCAAATTCAGGTTCAGAAACCAGCCAGTTGGCCAGTTTTCCTGTTCCCCGGTAATAATCCATGTAGCAGTTTTTAATGAATGACCTTTCTGCAAATTAAGATAATTTTCCTAATCTGCCAGCAATTGGTACATGCATGAGTGCAGGAACAACTCACCTCATTCATATTTGAGTGACAATACAGGATTCTTTCGGGCACTGCGAATGGTCTGATAACTCATGGTAAGAAATGCCATTAGGATGGTCAGGACCAGGACCAGTACAAAATAGCCATAATTGACACTGGTGCGGTATGCGAAATCCTGCAGCCACCTGTCCATCGAAAGGTAGGTGATGGGCCATGCAATCACGTTGGCGATCAATACCAGGACAAGGGTTTCTCTTGAAAACAATCGTACAATCTGGCCAGATGTAGCACCCATGCTTTTCCGGATGCCTACTTCCCTGGTACGTTGTTCGGTTGAAAATGAAACCAGCCCGATAAGTCCCAGCAGGGCAATGATTATTGCCAATCCGGAAAATATACCGAAAACGATTCCTGTCCTCATTTCGCTTTTATACATTTGCTGGAAATGCTCATCCATGAAATGATACTCGATGGACTTATCGGTCATGGATGACCATGTATTTTCGATCAATCTCAGCGTCTTGTCTATATCATTGGGTTCCATTTTAATGGCCATGGTAGTAAAATCACCCTGAAACAACAACAGTGGCCGGATCCTATTGTGTAAAGATTCAAAATGAAAGTCAGAAACCACTCCGACGATCCTGATGGGATCAGGACTTACAGTACTGTAGATTGCCTTGCCCACAGGGTCCTCCAATCCCAGTGAAGCTACTGCTGATTGATTCAGGATCACGTTGTTCGAATCGTTGAAATCGGCTGAAAAGAAACGGCCATCCTTCATCTCAATGTCAAATGTAGCCAGGTAGTCCTCATCTGCGGTTCCTACCGACATGAGCTGGCTTTGTCCGGCGTTACTTCCTTCCGCGTAAAATGCTGTGGACATATAAACATGTCCGGGCGCTGCAGAAGTCATGGTAACACTTTTAATGGACTCGTAATTCAGGAGTTCCTGTTTGAGTGCTTCATGTTTGGGAGCGATCTCATTTGCCCTTTCTAGCACCAGTACCTGATCCCCCGAAAATCCCAGGTCTTTCTCGGACAGAAAATTCAACTGGCGATTGACAATGAAGGCTCCAAGGATTATGATTATGGAAATGCTGAACTGGAATATTACCAGGATGCGCCTGAGATTGGACCTTCCATCTCCGTTGTTCATTTTTGATTTAAGTACCCTGATGGGTTTGAATGAGGAGAGTATGAACGCCGGGTAGCTTCCAGCTGCAACTCCAACGAAAAGTATGATCCCAATGATACCCAGATAGTACCGGAAATTCCCGTATTCAAAAGCCATCTCTTTTCCGGTGAATTGATTGAATGCAGGCAAAACCGTTTCCATAATGATCATGGCCAGGACATGTGCAAAAAATGCAATCAAGACTGATTCTCCCAGGAACTGGCTGATCAACTGGCCCTTACTGGACCCGGCAACCTTTCTGATCCCTACCTCTTTGGCCCTTGTAGCAGCACGTGCTGTGGACAGATTCATGAAATTAATACAGGCAATCAGCAATATGAATAGGGCAATGATACTGAAGATGTACACGTACTTAATATCTCCGTTGACTTCATGTTCATCTCCCAGATGTGACTTCAAATGTATATCCCTTATGGGCTGAAGCACATGATCCCACCTGTTTCCACCAATCATGATCTCATCCCAGGTCTGTCCCATAAACTGTTCAAGTTGTGGAGCCATGTATTTCTCGACAATGGTCTCGAACTGCTCCGGGAAATCTGCAGGATCATAACCATCCTCGGCAAGGATATAGGTCATGCAGTCAACATTGAATAAATTTTGGCTGTTATACCCCTTCGTGGAGGTCATACTTGCCAGGAAATCATATTTGAAGTGCATGTTCAGGGGAACATCTTTTACAACCCCGGTGACTTCAAATTCCAGATCATTATCAGCGATGATTCTTTTTCCTATCGGATCATCATTCCCGAAATATTTGTTAGCAATGGATTCGGTAATGACAACTGTATTTGGTCTGTTCAGGGCAGTTTTCGGGTTGCCCCTGACAAATGGTATGGTAAAGACCTCGGCGATGTTGGAGTCAACATAGTAGAAACGGTACTCACTGTAAGCATCCTTTTCATGGATGACGGACATATTCCCTCCTCCATTCACCCTTACAAATTGCTTTACAAACGGAAATTCCTGTTTCAGGACCCCGCCAATGGGCAAAGAGGCATTTGCCGTATTGATCTCATTGTCACCCACCTGTCCGAGAGTTATCACCCTGAAAATATTCTCAGCTTGCTGGTGCTGGCTTTCATATGAGAACTCATCGATTACATATAAAATGATCATTATGGTACAGGCCATACCCAGTGCCAGTCCGAATACATTGATCATGGTATATATTTTATCTTTAATAAAACTTCTGAATGCGGTTAGAAAATTACTACGTATCATGTTGAATGGTTTAGTATTGAGTGTTATCTAATCCTGTGCCACAAGTAATAAGGGACAGATAATCAGCCAAATAACTCTCTCTTCCTGTATTGGGCATTTCTAAAATTGTTTACTTTTTATACATTTACTGTGTATTTTCTATACAAATGCATAATGGAGGAAGGAAAGATTCTTATCATAGATGATAATGAAGGGATATTGAAATCCCTGCGATACGCACTGAAATTTGAGTTCAGGACGGTCAGGACAACCCGGACACCAAACCAGATCCCCTCCTTGCTTCAGGCAGAGAAATTCGATTTGATCATGCTGGATATGAATTTTTCCGCCGGAATTAACACCGGTAATGAAGGAATTTATTGGTTGCGTGAAATATTAAAGATTGATCCTGAGGTAGTGGTAGTCCTGATAACTGCATACGGAGATGTCGAATTGGCTGTTCGGGCCATCAGGGAAGGAGCGGTTGATTTTATCGTAAAACCATGGAATCCTGAGAAACTGATTTCAACGCTGAAAGCTGCCTACAAACTGAGCCTGTCAAAAAGAGAAGTTTTAAAGCTGAAAAGCGCCCAGGAGCACCTGAAAGAAGACATTTCAAGGGAATTCGGTCCGATCATTGGTGAATCGAAAGAATTCCGGCAGACCATGGACATGGTATCTAAGTCAGCCCCAACGGACGCAAATGTGCTTTTACTTGGGGAAAACGGAACAGGAAAGGAGATCGTTGCCCGGGAGATCCATAGGTCTTCTTCCAGATCAGGGGAGGTTTTTATCTCCGTAGATATGTCCTCCCTGAGTGAGAACCTCATTGAAAGTGAATTATTCGGGCATAAAAAAGGTTCTTTTACCGACGCCAGGGAAGACCGTGTCGGCAGGTTTGAATCTGCTTCTGGTGGAACTTTATTCCTGGATGAAATAGGAAATATCCCCATATCTGTCCAGGCCAAACTATTGACTGTCCTGCAGAACAGGATCATTTACAGGGTCGGTACAAACAAACCCATTCCGGTTGATATTCGCCTCATTACTGCAACGAACAAATCGATTCGTAGCCTGGTTGCAGATAACCATTTCAGGGAAGACCTGTACTACCGTATCAACACTATTGAAATACAGCTGCCACCCTTGCGGGACAGGCTGGGGGACATCCTTTTACTGGCTGAACACTTTTTACACTTATACAGAAAGAAATATGTCAAACCATTATTAAAAATCAATTCAAAGGCCATGGACAAACTGAATTCATACCCCTGGCCGGGAAACATAAGGGAACTCCGGCATACCGTTGAGAAAGCAGTTATCCTGAGCGAAGGAGATACGCTGACACCCGGTGATTTTCTTTTATCGGTTGAAGAAGGAGCCAGTATGGTAGCAGAAACACTCAACCTTGATGAGGTGGAGAAAAGCACCATCCTGAAAGCCCTTAAAAAATACCAGGGAAACCTGAGCAAAACAGCTGCCGAACTTGGTATTACCAGAAAAACCCTGTACTCAAAGATTGACAGGTATGATTTATAAATCCCTGTTTATACAAGTCCTTCTCAGGGTAATCCTGATACTGGTGAATGTTATGGCTTTTTCTTGGTTATATCTTTCAACCAGGTTCTGGTACTCCATCGTTACCCTGGGAGTTTTACTTATTCTGCAAACCTGGTTACTGGTCCGCTATCTTAACCGGACCAACCGGATCATGGCTGATTTTATTCAGCGTTTGCGAGAGAAGGAGAGTACCACAAGGTCATTGCTGGAAGTTGAAACCGGGCCCTTTCAACAATTCACCCAGGTACTCCATGAGATAAATGCTTTGATACAGGACGCCAGGATAGAAAAAGAAAACCAATTTTTATACCTGCAATATATCATTGAACATGTTGGGATCGGACTTCTTGCATTTGATGAAGCAGGTAAAATCAACCTGGTCAATAAAGCGGCCCTTGACTTATTCCAGTTTGAAGAGCTTAAACATATAAAAAACCTTAACCTGGTCAAGGAGGGAATGGATAAATTTCTGAAGGGATTTAAACCGGGGCAGCAGCATTTGATGAAAATTAAAATATCCGGATCCATCATCCAGCTTTCTGTAAAAGCCTCAGAATTCAAGATCCTTGACAGCTGGATAAAACTGGTATCATTCCAGGATATTAAAGGGGAACTGGATCAGAAGGAGCTTGAATCATGGCAGAAATTAATTCGGGTACTGGCGCATGAAATCATGAATTCCATCACACCGATCAATACCCTTTCCGAAACAATGTTAAAACAGAACAGGCAATATGAGGAGCTTGTCCGGCAGTGGCAAGGTGGCAGCGAGTATTTTGATAACATGATGGATGGCCTGCACCTGATACGGGAGCGAGGATCCGGTCTAATTGATTTTGTGCAGAAATACCGGGATGTATCAAAATTGCCTACTCCGAATCTCACGGAAATAAATGTATCCGTTCTCCTGGGTGGCATCAAAAGACTTTTTGAGAAGGATATCGAGGAAAAGGGGATAAGCATTTCCATGAATGTCAGTCCTGAAAATCTTATACTCAATGCAGACCGGAAGCTGATCGAGCAGGTGCTGATAAACCTGGTGAAGAATGCCACTGAAGCACTTTGGGAAAAACAGGACGGGCAAATTAGAATGATTGCACTAAAACATAAAGATGCTGTCCGTATCAGCGTTGTAGATAATGGTCCGGGTATTCCGGATAGTATTATAGACCAGGTTTTTATACCATTTTATACCACAAAAGAAGAAGGTTCAGGCATAGGATTGAGCCTATCCCGGCAGATCATGAGGTTGCACCAGGGGACCATAGATATTCAATCTGAACTG
>CAZXOJ010000206.1:0-7856 GCA_964642325.1 uncultured Bacteroides sp.
CTATCACAAATAGTGAAGGTCAGGGTTTATTATTCACAGGACAACCTTTGATTGCCGTTTCTGCCCACCACCATGTCATGGAGGATTTTGAATCGCCGGAAAGGACGGACGGGCGGCATATAGACGGGGTTAAACCTCTGAACCGTCATACAATAGATGTCGAGGAACGAGACCTGACTTCGATCAATATCGATTACAGGCAGATGGGTGTTGGCGGAGATGATAGCTGGGGCGCATTTACCCACCCGGAATATCGGCTGACTGAAAAAGAATACAGCTATAGCTTCAGGATAAGCCCCTTAAGTAGTGGAGATGATTTCTCCGCGATGGCAAAAACAAAATAACTTTAGAAGTGTAACCAAACAAACTCACTAAACCTGAATCAAACGATTTAACCTTTACTTCCTGGATGGAGCCTTTGGTCCCCCTCCCAGGTAAGGATATTCATCAAACTTGTCCCCTCCTCCTATTACCCTTGGATCACCAGTCAATTCAAGCTGCTCCATCAGGAGTTCTGACATTGATTCTTTAACGTCAGCATAGGCCGGGTCATCTGCCAGGTTTTGCAGTTGTTCGGGATCCTTCCGGCAATCATACAATTCTTCGCCGGGCCGTTTGCCAAATGACAATTCATACAATTGCCTGTGATAATCATCCTTATCCCTGTTCTCAACCATATAGGTTTTGGTGGGACCGTTATCACAGTCTGCAATCCAAAAACGAGGAATGAAGGCTTTCCCTTGATTGGGTGTCCCTGCAGGCCAGCGGTCAGGCTTGAAATTCCGGATGTAGAGGAAATCATGGTTGCGAATAGCCCTGCAAGGATACCCCCCCATGTGTCCTTCCTGACCGGGCACATGACGTTCCTTGCCATGCAGTACATATCCCCGTTGATCGGGATCAATAATACCCTGGTTTTTACTTTTGAACAGGTCAACCAGGCTATTACCTGTTACCACCTCAGGGATCTCCACATTTGCCAGTTCGAGGAATGTTGGAGCAATGTCAACCATGCTGATAAAATCATCTAGGATGCGGCCCGGGTATTTTATCCCGGATCCCCAACGGATGGCAAGGGGGATCCTGGCCCCTGAATCGTAGTTGTTGGATTTGCAGCGGGGGAAAGGCATGCCGTGATCACCGGTGACAACGATAATGGTGTTGTCCAACTGGCCGATTTTCTCCAGGGACCTGATAGCATCCATCACCAGGGTATCGAAGCGTTGCACCTCATAATAGTAATCCGCTACATCGCTCCTGACAACCGGGTCATCCGGGAAACATTCGAACAATTTGATTTTATCCAGATCCATGCCACTCTGCTCCCCGGTGCCTGCCTCGTAAGGCCGGTGGGGGTCGCTGGTTCCAAGCCAGAAACAAAAAGGTTTGCTTTCATCCCTTTTTGCCAGAAAATCTTCAAAACCCTGATCATAAAGTTCTCCTGCCGGATGCTTTTCCCACCCGTCCAGGTTGCCCGGTCCCCAACTTTTCCTGTAATGTCCTATTTGATAGCCAGCTTCTTCCAGTAATAAAGGGTATACAGGTATGTCAGTATCCAGCGTACTCCACAAGTTTGCACCTGTACCCAACCTCCAATGATACTGACCGGTTAGGATAGCATTCCGTGAAGGTGTACAGGAAGGGGAAGAAATATAAGCATGGTTAAAAAGCACCCCTTCCCGTGCCACCCTGTCAAAAGCCGGGGTTTGTACCACAGGGTCACCATAGGCACCGGCATGGGGCCATCCCCAATCATCAGCGATGGCGAAAATAATGTTAGGTTGTGGTGGTACTTCTTCCTGGTTACAACCTGTAAATAAACAGGCAACGATCAGCAGGCCGAAAGGTAGAATTCCTTTTCTGAGAGAATTAATTAGGTTCATTCTGGAGTATTTTGATTTAACAATCTGTTAGGCGTAATATACAATGATACTAATTTTATTGATTATTCTAGACCACCCCATTTCTTGTCAATCTCAAGTGGCCAGGAGGGACGGTTAGGAGCATTCATGACTACATTTTGTGAATTGATCCAGGTTGGACCACAATGGCCGAAAGCTTCCCGCCATGTACTTAAATCCTCATGGCTCTCCAGTGCTCCCAGATCCGGACTTGTCCCTGAGAAGTTATCATTATAATAGCCCTCCCGTTGTATACCCGCATCTATGGCAGGAGATCCCCGCTGAAGGGAAAAAAGAGTGGTGGATGACCGGCCGAGTTCAGGATCTGCAGTGATCCCTGTAAATCCCGTCATGTATTTATTCCCATCCAAACAGAGATTATATCGATTTGGAAAGAAGGGCCCAAGGGTGCTGGTGGACCAGCAATCCTGCGTTTCACATGCTGAGATTACGATGTTGTTCTCAAAGATGCTATTGAATCCAAAAGGTGCAACAGAACAATAACTCCCGGTAACATAAGTGTTATGGATGAATTTTACTCCATCGTTGGTCCTTCCTGTTCCGATGAGCTTCATGATACGACTGTTGTCTCCGCCGTTCCAGAACAGGTTATGGTCGATAAGCAGGGGATCTCCATTTTCTGTCGTTGTGATGGCCAGCATATCATTCTCTCCCCTTCCCAGGATAAGATTATGATGGAAGCGCAAACTGATGTGTGCCTCCACGCCATCAAATTCGAGGTGATTATCTATAGCCTGCTGCCACACATTATATGCTATTTCCGAGTGAAGGTCGGAAACCATCGGATAGTCTTTATGCCTTCCCCGTGGTTGGAACAGGTCATAACCTTCATAAATGTAATTATGTTTGAATTGCAATCCGGTCCCATTAAACCTCACCGGTACCACATAGGTACTATGGTTCCACATATGTAGTGTAGTGTTGGTATGGTTCCCCTTACTAATCAGTTTACCTCCATCAAATTCACAATTGGTCACACTGAGGCCAGTACACTCGTAACCAGTATTGATGCCATACTGGTAACCACTGAAGTAACAGTCACGGAGGGTCACATTTTTCGAATTGTTGACCTCTACCCCCACCGTCGGTGCAAGATGGATTTTCAGACCCTCGATGGTCACATCATCGGTCTGAACATTGATGACAATTCCGCAGATTCTTGGGATATACATATACCTTGGCTGTGATGGATTATCCGGTGTGCCACTGTACCACATGGTAACTGGATATTCCGATGAGTTTTTGCAGATCATGACTATCTCTTGCTGGTTCCAGAAATCTCCAAGGTCTTTCTGTGCATAGGTCGTATCATTTAGCATGGGACTGTTAAAATCGATTTGTATCAGGTTTGGGTCCCTGTCATCATCGAGTTTGAGCCAGATGGTGCCGGAAGATGAATCCCGGGCGAAGTAAACCGGGGGATTGGGATAATGCTGTTTCCCATCCTGCCATCCCTTGCTCCAGAAGGGACCACATACCTGTTTGTGGAATCCTTCCTCACCTCGGTAGTCAAAAGCATGAATTCCATTCACGACCATCCAGTGAACAGGCCAGTCAACTCCTTCCATAAACCAGGTCCGCTCTGCTAATTCAGATGGCTTCCAGTTCTGCTCCCCAGCATACTTATTGGTAATTGTCGCTCCCCCACCATGTTGAGCCCTAATTACAATCGATTTATGGATAACTATTTTTTCATCGTAGATCCCATCCTGAAGGGTAATAGTATCTCCGTTGGAGGCCCCATCAATGGCTGCCTGAATTGATTCACCAGGAGAAACAAGAATGTTCCGGTTGTTGACAGGAATACAGCCAGGCTGGGTTATGGACAATGAGAATACCACCTGCAATAATAGCCATTTAAACATTCCAGTTCTTCTGACATATGGCTTCATGTCTTAAAAAATTTGATGATAATTCCTGATTACTACCTTGCCTCCTATGCCTGACTCAATGAGAGGATAATCAGGATTCGGTATATTCTCAAAGCGATGGGTCCATGCATTGGGTAAGCGGCTAACATTCGATTTTGTCCGGCGTTCCCCGGCAGGCAGCCTGGCATCTCCGCATAGCCCATTCGCCCAGGTATTCGCCACTTTAATGCTTAGATGGTTTTTTCCTGCCCTTACTGCATCGCTGATATCGATACGGAATGGTGAATTCCAGAGAATGCCCATGTCCTGTCCGTTCAGGGTAAGGCTGGCTACCTCAATGATATTATCAAACTCGATCCAGATACTGTTATCAATTCCGGTACATTCCTCAGACAGGGTAAACTCCTTTTCATAAGTGGCAATGCCTGAGAAGAACCTGATAGCATCCTCAGCACTATGGTTCCAGTAAACCAGGGAATCAAGCTGAACGCTTCCTGGTCCCCCACTGCTTTCAGGAAAATAAACCTGCCAGGATCCTTCTATAGGGTATTCTTCATACGGTTTTACGGAATGTGCAGGCTTATTCATGGTTTTGGGACCAATAACCTGATAATCACCTTCTTCCATAATAACAAGTCCACCCTGGTAAAGCTTAAAAGGAATAAAATCGGGAGAGACCCCTTCCTCCAGTGGAAAAATAACATTTCCATCTTTTAAGATGCTGGTTGATCTGCTGCCTGATGAATGGCCGGAAAATATAATAAAGACAGAACCGAAAGGATCCAGGGTCAGTGGTAGTAGGATTTGTTCACCTGCATCCGAGATATAGTTTGCCTCGAACATTGAGCCGAATAGAGGGTTCCAATATTCAGCAATTTGGCCGGTCTGTCTGAATTTGCCTGTCCCGAAAACAGCAGAACCGCTGGTATTCCGGATGAAATATATCTCGTTGCCATCAGCACTTTTACGATGGATGAAATCAAGGTTGGTCTCCGGTACGTTCCCTGTAAATGAGAAATCCTGGACTGTACCCCTTTCTGCCAGGACTTCTTTCAATGGTTTCCCCCAGACCATTTTCCCATCTCCAACGGGATTTTCGAATACTGTTTCACCATCGCAATTTGCCCAGAGTTCTTCGGCCAGGTCCTTTACTTGCTTGTCACGGTCCTGCCAATCATATAATCCATTGCTGCGTTTGGGTTTCGGTCCAACCACCGTGGCTCCTGCCCTGACAAGTTCCCGGATCTTTTCAAGGATTTCTGGTTGGATATCGATCTTGTCCGGAAGGACCAGGATCTCATATTCGGGACCGTGGGGAAGCTTCAGCTTACCGTTCTCAACAAACAAACGATTTTTCAGTATGTCTGTGTTCGTTACATCATAATCATAACCGAAATCAAGACCAGGAATGAGGTGCTTTGGCGGAACAAAATTCGGGGCGCTGTCACCATAAAAGAATAGCACGTCCCCTGCAAAATTCCCTTCCTGCAGCAGGTAGCTGCAGCGACCCAGGTATTCCATCCAGGGTTTGGCCATGGGCCACCATATCCGGTGTTCATTTACCAGGGTTCCGAAGGCATAGACCCAGCCCGGGGTGCCTGCCGCTTTTGGAGTATGAGGCCAGGTATGAAAATTGATCCGGTTGAGTCCCTCGCAAAATGCCCGGTCAGCAGAATGCTTCAGATCTCCGGGTCCCTCATTCCAGAGGTGTGTCCCGGTAAATGCCTCAGCCTCCACGTATTTCTGGTTGTAAATATGGGAAGCACTCGCCACTCCCTTGATTACCTGTAGATCCTGCAGGTAATGAGTTCCCCTCTCGGAAGCCCTCATGCTCCTCCAGAAATCGCTGTTGTCGGGCAGGTGCCAGAACTCCCCCCGGGGGAAGCTAAGGGAACCTGAGGCCTTCAGTGATTCAAATGGACAATTATGGATGGGCCATCCGGGACCTGCAGCCTCGGCGACAAATCCCACACCATGTTCCTCACAAATTTCCCTGGTTTTGGTATAATGGTTTTCAATGATCAGGTCGGAAAGCACATGCCGATAATCATAAAGAAACCTGGATGTAGTATTATGATCATCTACAATATAACCATCGAGGGCCGGAAGAAATGGTATCATATCGTATCCTCTTCTTTCGCGAAATTCCTCCAGCATGGCAGGAGTCCACAGTTGTCCCCTGACCTCGTAACTGTCAGTATATAAATAGCTCAGTCCTGATTCACCAATGGGTTTCCCTAATCCTGTTTCGAGTTTCTCAATGAAGAAACGGATATGTTTTTCACTGGCTTCAGCACTGAAATGGTCTATCATGGGTCCTGTTGAATTGGGTGTGCTTGAGATCATGGGCTGGCCAGTGTTCGTACAAACGTACCTGGTGACCTTCCATTTTCCTTCAGGGATGTTCCATCTCAGTTCCCCCTGATCATCCATAAGGTCAGAAAGATCCAGAATCTCCCTGGCTGAAATGATCTTTGAATCCCCTTTTAATTTACGGGCCAGGACAGCCACTTCGGCATAGAAGACAGGCAGTCCATTCTCCTGTCTTGGGATCAATGCTGTTTTTTCTCTCCCTTCCTTTCCGGCCTTGTCAGGGAGCTCCGGAAAGGGTAGCTTGATCAGGATATCTCCAGGTCCACTGACTACCTTTGAAGATTGGAAGAGTCCCATGGTCTGGTGTTCCGGTGCAGTCCAGTCCCCCCCAGCATTCCATCCACTTGCTATGATTAGACCCAAGTCAAGCCCCAGCCTCTCAGCTTCATTGATTGCATAACAGATGGCATCCACATATTCGTCTGACATAAAAGGGGGGCCCGCAGGCATGATGGAGTCTTCATCTACCACACTTCGCACATCCCAGATATCAAATCCCCCCATGCCCATCCTCAGGGCTTCCTCCATCTCACGGGTAATCTCTTCTTTCTCAAAATTCCCATCAACCCAGTCCCACAAGGCCCTTGGCCGGGCTTCCAATGGTGGAGCCAGGAAACCAGCCCGGAGCCGGTCTATTTCTTCTGTCCCGGTACCGCACCCGGTGTATAGGATTAGTGAAGCCAGTAGAATAAGATAACATAAGGTTTGTCCAACAGGATTCATGATGATATTTCAATTAGGTTCAGGAACACTTCAGCAGCATGCCAGGTAAAAGGCACCAAGGTTTTTTGTTAATATCCTTCCGGAACATCGCCTGCCTCTTCACCCCTGATGGCCCCAAGGATAGCTTCTGTGGCAGTGGCCCCTATCCGCGTCACACCCAGCGCCCTGACTTTTAAAGTATCTTCCAGGGTACGAACCCCACCGGCGGCTTTAACCTGCACTCCAGGATCAGCATGTTTGCGCATCAATTGCAGGTCTGTGTTGGTCGCCCCTTTGTAATTATAGCTACCGTCAGCCTGCTTTACAAAACCATAACCTGTCGAAGTCTTGACAAATTCGACCTGGTGCTTATTGCAAATCTCACAGAGCCTGATCTTATGGCTGTCTGCTGGCAAGAAATCATTTTCAAATATCACCTTCAGGGCGGCCCCGTGTTTCTTGGTAACAGCAGCCACGGCAGCAATCTCAGCATCGATATATTCCCAATCCTCTGATAGAACCTTACCAATATTCACAACCATATCAATTTCATCTGCTCCGTCTTCAATGGCTTTCTCCGTCTCAAACACCTTGACATCGACCCGGCTGTTGCCCTGTGGGAATCCAATGACTGTGCCCACCAGTACAGCCGAACCCTTCAGCATATCAGAAGCCATTTTTACCGCATAGGGCTTGATGCATACTGATGCAACATCATGCTTTCGGGCCAGTTCAATGCCATCCTTCAGGGTTTGGTCATCCATGGTAGGATGAAGAAGGGAATGGTCTATCATTTTGGCGATTACTTGTACAGTCACTTTAGTCATTGTTCAGTTTGTTTATGTTTATACATCATTTCAATATTTTCAGTTCAGCTTTGACTACTTCAAAAATACCCTTTAGATTTGAAAAAATGGGGGTATTGATCAATAAAGATCCTCTCCAAACATAACATAAAATTGTGAAGGGAATTTACTATATTCGACTG
>CAZXOJ010000207.1:0-7789 GCA_964642325.1 uncultured Bacteroides sp.
CAAGCTCAGGTATAGATCCACTTTGTTGTTATTTGAATAAACCAGTCCTGTTTGATGGGGATGTTGCCTATCCTGTGAATCTGCCAGCTTCCCCACCCGGTACCGGTTTTTTTCTCCTGGATACTGGTAGTCCCGGTATGACCGGTCCCATGATAGAATATTTCAAGTCACGCTTACAGGAGCCTGGCTTTTTGGATATTGTCAATGGCTCATTGATCCCACTCGTTGATAGGAATATCGATTTGTTACTGGAGACTGATTCCAGGTTTTCTGAGAATATGCAGAAGCTGTCTGAAATGCAATATTCCAGTTTTCACAGGATGATCCCCCAGGCCTTTCAAAGGATATGGCATTATGGCCTCCAAACCGGACTCTTTTCTTTAAAACTGTGCGGTTCGGGTGGAGGCGGTTATCTCATTGCTTATTCGGCACAACTTTTAGAGGCCATGCTGTACTTTAGCAAGCCAGGATTCAAGTTACTTCCCCTGGAGATTTGAAAATTCATTCTCCCAATTTCGCATTCTTGACTTATTTCTTTATGTTTATAGCCTTGAACAACCATAATCCTTATTATTGCTATGAGCAACAATTCCTTTAAAAGCTGGATGGCGCAGATTCGTGCCCCATTCCTTATCCTGGCTGTATTTCTCGTAGTCATCGGCCTTGCGTTTTCGGTCAAGTATCCGCAGGAATCAGGAACAAGCATGAATTGGCTTCATGCAGTGATGCTTATCATCGGGGTGGTGCTTTCACATGTGTCAGTGAACCTATTCAACGAATACTCTGATTTCAAAACAAGGATAGATTTTAATACAAACCGTACACCCTTCAGTGGTGGAAGCGGCATGATACAGGCCGGCAACACCCAGCCTGAAAATGTCAAAACAGTAGGTATAATAACCCTCCTTATCGCCGGAGCCATCGGTATTTATTTTGCCTTCATTTCACACTGGATGGTATTTGTTTTTTCAGTTGTCGGTGCCTTCTCTGTATTGTTTTATACCAATTTTCTCGCAAAATATGTACTAGGAGAATTGTTTGCGGGACTTGCCCTGGGGACGCTTGTAGTGCTCGGAACTTACTTGGCCATGACCGGTATGCCGGGTATGACTATTGGAGGCCTATTCCCAAGAGAGGTCCTATGGATATCCATCCCCCCGGGGATCCTTACTTCACAGCTCCTGTTTCTTAACGAGTTCCCTGATCATGAGGCAGATAAGGAAGGCGGCAGGAAACACCTGGTCATCCGTTTTGGCCTGAAAGGCGCTTCTTATATCTATACCGCCGGTATGTTCGCCACCTTTGGAATTATCGTACTGCTTCCCATAATTGGCATTTCATCATACTGGATCTATATCGCATTGTTGCCTATACCCCTGGCGGTTAAAGCGGCCATGACAGCCATCAGACATGGTGATAACCTGGGTAAAATGGTACCGGCACTTGGTTCCAATGTAATGACAGTGTTGCTGACTGACATCTTGCTGGCAGTTTCTGTGTTTATTGATGTGCTGTAAGGAGATTTAATTGCTTTTCTTGAAGGCAACGATGAAATTGGATCCTTTACCGGCTTCACTTTCGCACCAGACCCTGCCACCCATCACATCGACATATTTCTTCACAATTGATAGACCCAGTCCGGTGGAGTCTTCACCCCCCGTTGGTTTGGCACTCAAATTCTGATATTTACCGAATAGTCTGCCCATTTCATCTTTCGCAATACCAGGACCTTCATCGATGAAATTTATCCTGATCTCAGCATCCACTTCCTTTACCCTGATCCATACATCTTTATCCCGGGGAGAGAATTTTATGGCATTTGAGAGCAGGTTTTCGAATACCTGCGTAAGATAGTTTTTGTCAACGATACCATATGTTCTCGGGTTCTCAAGTCTGACACGAATGTTTTTATGCTGGGCAGACTCCTGCATATTCTTATACACTTCATTTATGACAATGCTCAGATCAGTTTTCTCATATTTCATATTGATCTTCTTCTGTTCAATCACCCGGATATCCAGGATTTTTGTGATCATCTCCTGCATCCTGTTCAGGGCGTTTAATAGAAAATCCAGGCCTTCCTTGTCATCCCTTTTCATATCTTTCCCATTGGATTTCAAATTGTTGGCAATGGTAAGAGAGCTGGTCAAGGGATTCCTTAAATCATGAGCAACGATCTCAATGAGGTGATTCTTTTCATTGTTAAGATCAACAAGTTCCATGTTAGTCAGCTCAATCTGCTGCTTCTTTCGGTTAATATCCTTATAAGCAGCAGCGTTCTCCAGGGCAATCTTAGAATAGATGGCCAGGTTCCTGACGATATTTAAATGGTATTTTGTATAGGCATTTTTCTTGAAGCTCTGAACGGTAATAACCCCCATAACCTCTTCATTGTGGATCATGGGAAGATAGATAATGGAGGATGAATTTCCAGTTTTTTCGTTTGGAGGTGTAATGGCCGGAAGGAACTTACTGTATTCTTTATCAAAATCATTGATAAAGATTTCATTCCTTGTATTTACACAGTAGGAGGACAGGCGCAGTTCATCGGCAAGATCAAACCTCAGGCAATCCAGGATCTCTCCTTTCTCTTTGACCCCGGGGAATTCAATGGTGTTTGTTTTCTTATTCAGGATACCAATACCAAAAACCGAAGCATCCATCAGCTTGTTAATAGATTCATATACGGTATCAATGATCTTTTCAACAGATAGCTGGGATGTAATGGTTTTTCCAATTTCACTCAGCTTCTCAAGGTTTGAATAGGAAGTCTGCAATCTTTCTGTCTGTGCCATTATCTCTTTCTTCTGTTGTTCCAGGGCCTGGTTTTTCTTCCTTATTTCTGCTGTCTTCTCCTGGACCATCTTTTCCAATTCATGTTTTTTTGCTTCGATGCGTTTTATCCTGAACCTGAAGATCCATGTTATGGTGGTAAGTACCAGGATGGCCATGATGATGAAAAAGTACCAGGTTCCCCACCATGGAGGTTTTATCCTGAAAGAGAACGTAGTTGGGGATTGATTCCAGATTCCGTCATTATTCATGGCTTTCACCATAAATATGTATTCACCTGGTGGGATGTTGGCATAAACCGCTTCGGTTTTATTGGATACCGGTGACCATTCTTTGTCAAGCCCTTCCAGTTTCCATTGGTACATGACTTTTTCGTGTACCTGGTAACTTAGGGCTTCAAAGGCAAAGGATAGATGGTTGCTGTCATGAGGAAATATCAGTTCTGCAGGAAGATTTAACCAGGGGATTACATGAGTATGGAAATCTGTGTAGTCATCCATGCGCCAATCAATATCCCTGAAATACAATTTTACACTTGTAATATTAGTCTGTGGCTCATGGGGATTTGGCTGTGTTTTTTTGGGATCATACCGCATTGCACCTTTGACAGTACCAAACCAGAGCTTATCATCCTTGTCTATAAAGATGGCTGTACCGTTGTTTTCTATCCCTGTGAAACCATCATAAATCCCCAGATTCTGTATCCCGGTTATGTTACCCCCGGAGTCAAGCTGCACCAGGTCGATGCCTCTTCCTGTACCTGCCCAGATATTACCATCCTTATCTGTCGTGATGGAGTAAATATTATCAGATGAAAGTCCATCCTTCATGGTGAGATAAGTGAATTCTTCTCCATCGTAAATGTTAATGCCACCCAGATAACTTGCAAACCAGTACCTGCCCAAATTATCCTCGGTCATTTGCAATACAATAGGATAATTGAGGCCATCCTTAATACCAAACCACCGGAAGTTGCCCCCAATGTATTTCCCTATACCATTGTTGGCGCAGACCCAGATATTTCCCTTACTGTCCCTGTGGACCGAATTCAGGATATTGCTTTGAAGATGACCTGATTGCCTGTTGAATGTCGTAGAACGGCCATTTGTTATCATGGAAAGTCCATTATTGATGGTACTGAGCCAGATGGTGTCTCCATCCACCAGCAGATCAGTGTATTGCCCTGGCTCCAGGCCATATATCGCGCTTACCTCACGAATGGATCTTTTGTCAAAATGGTAAAGGCCATTGATGGATGCCAGCAGCATGAGGTCAGGACCAATCTCAGCAAATCCCCTTACATTGCTGATGCCCGGGTAATCCTCCATATTGTAAGGCGTAAAGGTCGTTCCATCATAATGGACTATTCCTGTGCCTGCCAGTCCGAACCATAAATCTCCATTGCGGTCCTGATAGAACCTGCGTACTATATTGTCATGGATGATCTGCTCAAAGTCAAAAGAAATAAAACTGTTCTTGCTATATTTTATCAGGCCATTTCCATTCGACCCCATCCATATATTCCCTTCATGATCCTCCATGATGCACTGGATAAAATTACTGTGTAATCCGTTTGTCTGCCTGAAATAGTGAAATTCCTCATCAGCCGGATCATGCATGGCCACACCATTGCCAAAATTGACGAACCATGTTCTGTTTTGCTGGTCATGATAGATCTGGAAGGCCCCGTTCCACCAGGAGTTGTCCGGGACTTCAAAGGAGGATATTATCCCGTTCCTGTACTTATGGTAATAGAAGGTCCCTGTATCCCGATCTATGGAGATGATCCATACATTTCCCTCCTGGTCCTGCGTCCTTGGAAATATCTGATGACCAATCATTGCATCATATTCGTTGAGAAGGGATGCCCGTAATATCTTCTCGTCATTGAGTTCGTACAGTCCAGTAATGGTGGAGATGTAATGGATCCCCCGATTGGAATAATACACGTTCTGAATAAAATTGTTCGAGATAAGTTCTGGAAAACTCTCAGATACCGGTAGGATAGTTTTATCTTTTATCATCAACAGGCGCCGGAAGTTTTGCTCATCCTGCGAAACGGCCCATATCCGTCCCAGCTTATCCATATAAATTTGTGGATATGTCCTGATACTTGGATGATCGGGTTCTTTAAGGGTTGTAAATGTCATGCCGTCATATTTAACAATGGCATTCACACTTCCCATCCAGATATTCCCGTCCTGATCTTCACATAAGGAGTATACAATATTATCGGGCATTCCATCCCGGGTAGTAAAAGTTTTGAAACTGCTGCCATTGAACCTGGACAGGCCACCACCGTTAGTGCCAACCCATATGATTCCCCTGCTGTCCTGCATAAGTGTCAGGACCTCTGTCTGTGGGAGTCCATCTTCCAGAGAGAAATTCCTAAATCCATACTGCTGGGCATAGGCCAGCACAGGAATCAAGAACAGAAATGATGCAATTATTCTTCTTCTGATCTTCATTAAGATGTCAGTGAATAGCAAATTTAGGGTCTGTTATTGGAATATGCAAGCATATCCGGGCTTATCCCATAGCACCCCTTACTGCTCCACCATCCACGCTGATTGTCTGACCGGTGATATAGGATGATAATGGGGAGAGCAGCCACAAGGCAAGTGAACCAAAATCATCAACATTTCCGGTTTTTTTGACAGGTACACCATCGATGATCTTTTCTTTCGCTTCTTCAAATGAAATGCCGTCCACCTCGCTGTTTTTCCTGATCAACCTTTCCAGTGCAGGTGTCATGTGCATTCCCGGTGCCATCACGTTGGCTGTGATGCCTTTAAGGGCAATCTCATCTGCAAGTGTTTTCACGAAACCAGCCACAGCCATCCGCAATGATGTACTGAGTACCAGGTTGGGTACCGGTTGTTTCACGGAGATACTTTCTATAAAGAGATACCTTCCATAATTATTTTTCTCGAATAAGGGTAGAAATGTTTGTACCAGATCAACTTTCCATCGCAAGACCTGCTGATAGGCAAGGTCCCAGTCCCCCATGTTTGTTTCCAGGAATGCTTTGGCCGGCGGACCACCCGCGTTGACGACAACGCCATTCAGATCACGTTCCCCGACATATTCTACCAGGCTTTTTAAGGAATCAGGTTGCGTTATATCTAATGGCAGGACCTCAATGGCAGGATACTCATCTTTTAAGGTTTTGAGTTTGTCCATACCACGGGCCACTGCAATTACTTCTGCCTCTTCCTGGCTTAGCATGGAAGCTATGGCCCTGCCAAAACCACTGCTGGCACCGCATACGATGAATAGTTTATTTTTTAGATGAAGATCCATAATTATTGTGTTATTTGGGTTTCCTGTTTAAAATGTGACTCCTCTTTGATGGCCTTGATCAGCCATGCCAGGCAAAAAGCAAAGATCAACAAAGCTACGGCTAAAAACATCAGGTATGGTCCGGATCCCGTGAAAATATCCCGGTAGCTCTGTACATCTTCCCCGAATATATAGACCATCAGGTAACTGAAAGAATTGATGATAATATGAATAAATATTACCGGTAGAAGAGATCTTGTCTTCAGGTATATATATCCCAATAATAAACCAGTGAGGAAAGCCGGAATAAACTGCCATGGATTCATATGAAAAAGCCCGAACAGCAGGGCAGACCAGAATATGGCCTTGCCAGGTTTGTATCGGTTCAGAAATCCCTCGAGTATGATCCCCCGGAAAAGGACTTCTTCCAGGATGGGGCCGGTGATCCCAACCACCAGAAAGGTCCACATATCCCTCTTGGTCAGCATGGCAAAAAGTTTTTCAATGTATTCAGGCATGGGAATAACAGTTGTAACGGGGTCCAGGATTACATTGAGGGACAGGGATATTAAGAGAATGATTACATACAGAAACCAGGGGATCCTATTAAAATACAGCGTTTTTTCTCCTGGTCCGGCATCAGGTTTAAGCCTCCATGCGATCCATATAACCAGGGGCATGCTTACATTATAACCTATAAAATTAATGATCGATTGATTGTTGATGCCAATGGCGGGAAGAAGGGTAGCAAACAACAAGCCGAGACCAAGGCTGACAGCAACAAAAATTCCAAAGATCCCCCATGCTTGGGGAAGGGAAGGGTACCGGGAACTTGAAAACTGATTCATACAGGATATTTTTTTATTTGGAATTCCTAAAAATAGTAATTTGGATTAACTCAAGCACCATTTTGTTGATCCCAGGATTGCCGGTATGTCCCCCCTGATCCATAAAGCTCATCATGGTGGCCGGATTCAGATACCTTGCCTTCACTGATCAGGATGATATGAGCTGCTTGTCTGACAATTTGGAGTTTATGTGAGATGAGAACCAGGGTCATCCCTTGATCTTTCAAGGAAAGAACCAGCTTGATCATTTCCTTTTCGGCTTCTGGATCCAGGGCCGATGTGAATTCATCCAGAACCAGGATCTCCGGTCTCCTGTAAAGGGCCCTGGCCATGGCAATTCGCTGTCGTTCCCCACCCGATAGGGTAAATCCCTGCTCACCTACGTCTGTATAAATACCTCCGGGAAGATCGTTCAGGAATCCTGTCAACCCTGTTTGTTCTGCAATCTGCATGATCTTTTCCGTATCCGGAGCCCTTTCCTCGGGCGAAATATTTTCAAGTATTGTTCCGGAAAGGAGTTCCGGTTGTTGTGGGACCAGCGCTATAACCTGTCGCAGATGGTTTTTGTTAATCTGGTTGATATCGCAGTTATTTATTAGTATCCTACCCTTCCGCGGGGAATAGATCCCCAAAAGCAGACTTGCGATACTGCTTTTGCCGCATCCACTTTTCCCCACTATACCGGTCATAGCTGACCGGGGAATTGAGAAATCCAATCCTTTAAATAGCAGGGGCCTGGATCCGTACCTGAATTCAATATGCTGGAATTGGATATCATGGGTGATTTTTGATATCTCAATACCGGTATGCTGGTTCTTTTCACCTGCCAGGTCAAGGATCTGGAAAAGCCTGTCTGCAGCTATTGT
>CAZXOJ010000208.1:0-6059 GCA_964642325.1 uncultured Bacteroides sp.
ACCATAGGCTGAAGAAGAAAATATTTCCCCCTGCTCCTTTCCTGTGGGCTGATTTTCATTAATACTGCCTGACACAACCTGGTAACCCTTCTCATGTTCTATTAATTGCAAGCTATAATCATGTGCGGATGCATAGATCAACCCGGGATGCTGGGAAAGTACATCATCCATGTTATCGATAAGCTCCTGGTAACTTTCATTTGCCATATCTCTTACCGTTCCAACATTCTGACAATAGGCTGCATAAAAACTTCCCAGCAAAGGCACAGGGATCCTGTTATCGGGCTTCGCATCCGAGAAAGGGAATAAATGCCTTTGCAGTGTCATGTGCCCTCCATAAACACCGGCAGAAATAACAGGGTGATGTCCTACAATCAGGATATTCCTGCCCGCAGATTCGTCAATGGCTTCCTCCAGGCTTTCTATAAACTCTTCTTTAGTTAGATTTTTGCAATCAGCATCAGGTGCCTCCGGGATATCATAGGGATGTAACCACCATTGCGTGTTTATTACGATAAGTCTTAAATGAGGTGAGAGATCAACTACTTCTGGTCCTGGGCATCCCTTGGATGGCATGAATATATTAGATCCCTCTTGTAGCTTTTCAACCTGTTTCTCTAATTTCCTGACCATTTTTAAACCATCCCTTCCTGAGTTATCCCAATCAAAGTCGCCAGGTGTAAAAAATATCCGACCATTTTCGTTGCCTGTAGCCAGATTAAGAAAATTATCTAACCCTGTATTGGCATCTTCTAGGTTCCCTGGCTGCAGAATATCTCCAAGGTGTATGATGGAAAATGGATTATTTTCTGTTAAAAGATGCCCACTCAGCTCTGCCAGATGAGACATATTTATCTCCCTGGTGGCAGTATTCCCGATAAGGTATACAACATGGTCAATGCTTTCGCTCTCCTGGGCTATACCATAATTTACTGAAATGGAAGCAATGATGATCAAGAATAAGGATGCTTTTCTCATTCGAATAATATAGTCCTGCATACGTTTAAGATTCTCAAATTACAAAAAGATCAAAGAAGATACTAATTGTCAGCATGATATGCATATTAATCCTAAATATATTACTTTTTACCCGGATAGTTTTTGAGGATATTTAAGATTGGCAGGGGTGACCTAAGTACATGGATTGGGAACATCATGAAGCGCATGCTGAAACCTGGACATGGGCAGGTGTCTATTTTGCAATTATCATGGCGGTTCTGGGGGTAATCGGTGTAATCATTATTTGGATATTGATCAGGCGTGCAAAAAAAAACTAATTTTGCGCAACTCATTAAATCAAATCATGAAAATAGCTAGCCGTATCTTCGTCCCATTTTTCTTGTCCATTCTAATCCTGGGCTGCCAGTCCCCCGCTAAAATGGGAGATTTTATTGTCCTGCCACAACCACAGCATTTTGAAGTCACAGGTGTAAGCACGTTGGAATATAATGATATCCAGCAGTATCATTCACCCGATGATGCAGCAACTCCCTGGTTCGGTGAATTACTACAGGATATCCAGTCCACCGAGAAACCATCAGATGCAGAAATAATTTTCCAGATCGATGAAGCACTGGATCTGCCGGCCGAAGGGTATACCCTGGAAATATCGAAAAAACAGGTAAGTATTACCGGTAAAGATAAAGCGGGACTACTCTACGCATTCATGACCCTGAATCAGTTGCTGGAAGATGCCAGGGAGCAGGACGTGACCCTGCCTGTATGCAGCATAGAAGATTATCCCCTACTTGCCTACAGGGCCATACATCTTGATGTAAAACACCACTTGGAAAAAACTGAATATTATTTCCAATTGCTGGATAAGCTTGCCAGCTATAAGGTGAATGCCATCATTGTAGAACTGGAAGATAAACTTGCTTATGAACGCAGACCCTTGATCGGATCGGAGGATGCATTAAGTATTGATGAATGGAAAGAACTCAGTGAATATGCCATGGCAAGGAATATTGAGATCAGTCCCCTGATACAGGGACTGGGACATGCCTCCTTCATCCTCAAGCATGGAAAATACAAATACCTTAGGGATGACCCGAAAAGTGACTGGGCATTTAATCCGCTTGATCCGGAAACCTATGAGCTGCAGTTTGACCTCTACCTGGATGCCATGGAAGCCACACCTTATGGAAAGTATTTGCATATTGGAGGTGACGAGGTACATACAACGGGCCGGGGCAGCGGCAAAACTGAACTGGAGCTGCAGTTGACCTGGTTGAACAAGGTATGTGAATTTGCAGCGGAACACGGCCGGACACCTATTTTCTGGGATGATATGCCAATAAAGTATGCCGGTGTCTACCGGACCATGTTCAACCCGGATCTTACCAAAGAGGAAGTCGACGAGGCCTGGGATAAAAATGAAGGCAAACTGCTTGAGTTCCTTGACCAGTTCCCCAAAAACTGTATTTATATGCGCTGGAATTACTTCTTTCCCCAGGCAGAAGGTAACCTGAAGGCGATGGACTGGTTCCTTGCGAACGGGATGCAGGTAATGGGTGCTACTGCGGGACAAACAAGGTGGGTGTTGATGCCACAGCTGGAAAGCAATATGGATAATATCAGATCCTTAGTACTGACTTCTATTGACAAGGGACTCGATGGCATATTACTGACTCTGTGGGATGATGATTCCCCGCATTTCGAACTGTACAATCGGGGCATTACTTTCTTCGCTGAATATACATGGACCGGCGAGAAGAGAAGCAGGGAGGAATTAAAATCAGCCTACCGCCACAGGGAGTTCTCTAATTCAGTTGCAAATCCTGAATACGCTTTTGCAGACGACCTGGAAATGCCGGTAATATTCTGGCGGGATGGATTGCTCAAGAGTAAACTGCGCAACCGTTTGGCCAAGCATAAGGACCCCGTGAGTGAAGCGGTCATCGATCTTCCTGATTTGGATAATAAAGGAGAATGGAGCATCCAATACGCAGAGCGTTTGGAGAAGGCAGCTGTTGCCATGGATAGCTATAAAAGTATTGCTGCAAGGATCAATGAAATGAAATCTTTGGCAGAAAGGAACATCTACACCCTTGAGGTCTATGAGCAGGTAAATGAATTTGCCATGTTTACCTCAAAAGCCCTGCTGGCATTAAAAGCCCTTGACACATCACAGAACGAACAGGAAGAAAAGGCTGCTCTTGATAAGCTAAGAAATTTAGAAGGAGAATTCAGCTCCATGAGGAAGGAGTTTGAACAGGTTTACGGGCAAATCAGGATACTGACAAAGCCTGATGCTTTTATACTGGACCAGGACCACCACATACATCTGGCAAACCAGTCCATATCATTCGACTGGCAATTTTATGCAGAGATCCTATTCCTTGAAAAAATTAAAAGCACCTATCCGTAAATTCATTCGGTTTTAAATTTCACCCTCCTGTAATCGTAGTGAAATTCATAGGTTGGCCTCCTGGCCTCCTCTTTGTCGCTGTCATTGTATAAGCTTTCAACCCTGAACCACAGGTCTGGTTCATGTCCCACAGGCATAGTGTCTGAAAAAGACACATATGAAAGAACACTGGTAGCGGAAGCCTGGCCTGTTTTGATTTCATATTTCAAACGGTTCAGAAGTACATGCGGGTCCTTCCCCTCACCCACCAGGCGGGTCTTATGAAAGGTGTTTTTATCACTGGGGGCAAGTCCCTGGTCTAGCCAGATATATACTAGTATCTCCTCTCCTCTCTCCGGTATCCCGTTGCCGTTACCGTATCCTCCTGAAATGCTTATTTTCTCAACCTCATTGATTTGCTGATTGAAAACCCGTATATCTTTTACAGTCCGGCCATCCAGTACAATCACCTCATTCTCCCCTGCGTATGGTGATCCAGGTGTGGCCATGAATACAATTTTTTGGGCGTCCGTGAATACCCCATTGATCTTTATTTCAAACTGGATGTTCCCTGCCAGGTTTTCCTTATCATACCCGTCGAAGCTGAATTTGAATTCCTTATCTATGAAGACGGACTCACCCGATTCCAGTTCAGGAATATTGATCTCGTCCACGTTAAAATTGATATGTGGATGGCTGCTGGATGCCCTGATGGTAATGTTCTGAGCATCGCCATTACCAATATTCACCAGCCTGAATTCATGGGAATATTCCCTGCCATTTTCCAGGTAGATATAATCCCTGTTCAGGATATCAACCATCCTTAAGTCCGGTGCCGGTTCACTGTCTTCCCCATGGATCCCCACAATATTTCCACCACCGGGAAGGCTGAATGTTAGCCTTCCTTCTCGGGATGATTTTAATTTTTTAGAACTGAATTCATCATCCGACAGGTTATAAATAAACAATCCATAGCTCGACAGGGGAGTATATATTGAGTCGGTTGTAATATGGATGGTCTCATCCATAACAACCGGTCCGTCAGGGATAAAAGTCCGTGATAATACCCCCATGTGTTTCCGGGATACATTTTCCAGAATGGTTAATGCGGGAATGGACCGTTCTATCCTGAATTTATATCCCCATTGGTTGAATGTTTTGAACGATGGACAAATATGGTTCCATTCCGCTGGTCTCTCATACCCTTTCCCGAATTGGTCCATATGGAAATCGAGTTGCTCCTCCGTATCGGCGGACCAATGGTCAGGGAAATCGGCCATATGGAATTCGAAGGGTTCGAACCCCGATCCTTCAAAAATACGTTTCATTCTCAGGTCATTGGCCAGCAGCCAGTCCCCGTTTGTAGCCGTCAGTCGCATCGGCAAACCCTTCAGGGAACGGTACATCTCATTTACAGGGAAAACCGAAAGATGGCCCTTTGGACCGTACCTGGGGAGATTTGCGGCGGGACAAAAAGCACTCACAGATCCAACCAGATCTTTATTTTGTCCTGATATATACATGGCTGTAAGACCTCCCATGCTCAATCCGGTCACCCCTCTGTGATCCCGGTTTGCGATGGTCCGATAGCTGCTATCAATATGTGCTACCAGGTCCCTGAAATGCATCCTGAAATCCCATCCCCAGTGCACTATTGGATCTTCGTGTGCACGCGGAAAATCGTAAGGATTACATCCTCCATAATCAATGCCCTCCCGGTGGAACCTTCCCGGGTGAAGATTTGGTTCGTATCCATCCCAAGTTACGATGATGATGTCGTGGGACTGAGAATAATTTCTCCATTCCATTACGAAAGGGGGTTCCTTGCGCCCATTCCCCGGATAACCAGGATCATCTTCCAGCTTATAATTATCCCATTTATACCTGCCTCCCCAGCCATGAAAATAATAGATCACGGGATATCGTTTCGAGTCATTGGCATCATAATCTGAGGGTAAATATATGCGGTACTGGCGTTCCGTTTCAAAAGCCCGGCTGAAAAATGAGGAATCCTTCTGCGCGAATAAACTCGTCGTAAATATGAGAAAACATGAAATGATGATCCAGCGATAAGGCAATTCAGCTTTCATAAGATATCCTACTCAATGATGCAGTTAAAAAGCAATTTAAAAGTACCGTCGGTCTGGTTACGATGCTGGGTCCTGAAACCGATGAGTACAATCCTGCCCTCACCATAATCCGTTGAGATCATGGCAGATCTTTTGGCAATCCGCTCTTCCCCGTCCAGCCAACCGCTTTTCAGTAAATTCTCCGGTTTATACCTTACTACCGTTTCATAGTCTTCATTATGGCGGCCCGGGATGATTTCGAATGCCGGACTTGACCGGAACAGTACCAGTCCATCATCAGGCATCCCATAGGCCAGGGGGTGGGCATTGTCAATATCCACCCGGATCGTTGAACCAGGGCAGAAGAACTCCCTGCTGTTTAATCCCCGGGCAACATCCCTTACCTTCAGGTCAAATTCATCAACGGCGAATTCGTAGGAACTGCCAAGGGCAACCAGTGTGCCCCCATTTTTTACAAATTCTTTCAGGTTCTTGATTCCCTCCTTGCCTACGCCGCTCCTGTATTTTTCTGGCCACTCTTCCGGATCGTTCCTGCTGTTTTCCGGGATTATCCCTGTAATGGCTGATGGTGAATCACTGGGAATTATGATGACATCGTACTTACTGTTCAGGTCACCAAC
>CAZXOJ010000208.1:6159-7756 GCA_964642325.1 uncultured Bacteroides sp.
GCAGCATTTTGCCGCCCATCCATGATATATCCTCCTGCCCCGGAGGTTCTGGTAATGGAAGCCGCGTTTTTCCCTTCAATTTCCACCGGTCCAGTCAGGGTACTGAGCTCCACTTCCACCGTTGAACCAACGGCATCAGCCCTGACCCCCATGAATTCGAACATGGTATGGGTAGCAAGGTCGTAGGGGTGAATGGGAGTGCCATCATCACGGCGGGTCCAGGCATTATCCGAATAAAAAGTTTCTGCCAGCAGGTTGCGTATCAGTCCCATTTTAGGCTGACCAAGCGAAATTACCCAGGACCCTTCTGGATAGTACATTCCTTCCACCTTGAAATCCTCCTCGGACTTTTGTATTTCAATTCCCGAGCGGAGCAATGTGTTGATCATTTTTACCGACGTCAGGTAATCGTGCTGTTCAGCCGGGATGACGATGGCCTTTACATCGCCTTCAAGTCCTCTTCGGGTCTGGTTCCTGGCTTTATGGTAGGCTGCCCGCAGTATGGTTTCCCGGTTCCTGGCAGCCATATCGAGAAGTGACCATGCAGCGGATTTTTGTTGTTCGACGATGTCCCTCAAACGCCACCACCCCCCCGGCCAGGGGTTTGGGAATGTGGACTGTGCCTCATATTCCGGGAACATCCGTGCGCCAGCCCTCAGCTGCTCGGGATGAACATATACTGGACTGGCCAGGTTGGTACTGGCCGATTCGGTCAGCATCCCGGCAATATTATGGAACGGGGTGATCCAGTGCCAGCCGAAATGTCCCCATCCTGCAAACTGGGCCGCGTTAAGGATACCCTGGAAGCCCTCTTCCTCCAGTTTGTAGGCAATATGGGATCCGTACCAGCTGATCTCCCTCCAGACCAGTGGGTCAGCATAGGGCCGGATGGGATCGCAGTAAGGGGGGACATAAAAGCGGGCACCGTAACTTCCCATATGGTGGTGGTCGATATAGGCCTGTGGTACCCAGTCAACAAACATGGCTTTGGCCGCATATTTTGATTCCGGCAGGTTATGGTAATCTCCGTCACGGTTGTTGTCATGCCCGCAGTACTTATGGTATAACCAGGGCATCCACAAGCCTTCATACTGGGTTCCAACCGTTTCCCTGTACCAGTCCGTAATCATGACCTGCCCGTCAGGGTTAAAGCTCGGGAACATAAAAAAGAGGACATTCTCCAGGATACGCTCCGTTTCTTCATCATTCCTGGTCAGCATGTCATAACTGAGCTCCGGGGTCATTTGTGTTCCACCTACCTCGGAAGCATGCAGGCTCATGGACTGGAACACTATTGCTTTGCCTTCCCGGATAGCCTGGCCGATCTCTTCTGTTGGTTGTCCCCTGGGATCGCTTATCTGTTTGTTAAATGCCTGCAACTCATCCAGCCTGGACATGTTTTCGGGAGAGGTGATGAGCAACATTAAAAACGGATGGCCTTCCGAAGAGGGGCCCAGGTTGTACACCTTTATACGATCAGATTCCTCTTCCAACTGGTAGAAATATTCCACGATCCTGTCCCAGCGGGCCAGCTTCCGGTCCGTACCCATTTGGAACCCGAAAAAATCTTCAGGGCTTGTAATGGTTCCCTGTGCAT
>CAZXOJ010000209.1:0-7730 GCA_964642325.1 uncultured Bacteroides sp.
CCCGGCAGTTCCCGTTAACCAGTCAGTTATTGATTTATGATATGGAAAATATTTGCCATTCTGAACTGAGAAAAAAGCAGACAGGGTTTGCATCTTTCTGCGTATCTCAAACTCGGATAATTGAACGATGGGAGCTAATTCCATGGCACTAAACGGAACCTTCAGGCAGGTAATTACCTCCAGGATGGAGCGGTAATTAGTATAGTGCTCATTTTCAGTGAATATGCGATCAAAAAAGGTGGTATAAATACCGATTAATCCATCCGGGTAGGATGTCTCATCATTAATGTCAATCTGTTCAGTCTCAATTCCATAAATAAACTGTTTAATGTACAGGAAATTCCCCTCACTTTTATTGATTATGGAGTTCTTAATATTTTGTATATGAGATGTTTTACTGGGTAAATTTGCCTTAATTGCTGGTTTATTCAATTGTTTGTCCAGGTAAGTACTTATATCATTGATGTTTTCAGTCCGTGCTGGATCAATCTCGAGGGGTTTGTATTTACTCAAAAGGTCAAAGATGCCAGGATTTTTCCTTGAGCTGACAATGACCTTAACCATATCAGGCAGATCCTCAAGTCTCTCTTGTAAGATCCTTACTATGTTATGATTATCATCTTTCCATCCTTCGTCCAGGGCATCAATAAGAATTACTACTTTTTCCTTTAAGTGAATGCTTTTCAGAGGATCTGCTATGATCCTCCGGAAAAGGGTTCCAGAATCCAGACGGGTTAGTTGTTCGAAGTTCAATTGTTTGATCGCATCATGGTAATCTTTAATCTGTGTGGATAGTTGAGCAGCGAGCGACCTCACAAAGCTATCCGGATTCAGTGAATCGGCCAGACTTGCTATGCAAAAATGATATGCCATTACCTGTGGATGGCGGGAAGCCAGGTGTGCCATAACGGCAGATTTCCCAGTCCCCGGATCACCCGTAATGAAGAATACCTTGCTTGATGGTTTTTCGAGCCAATGATCCACTTCTTTAAACAGCCATTGCCGTCCTGTAAAGTCCATGGTCAGCCTGCTGATATCTACACCGAAATCCAATGGCTTTAGATTCGAAAATAATTTTGCATATAATCCTTCAACTGCATCCTGGGAATAAATGGCCCTAACAACCCTTTCAAAAGATCGTTCATAAATGTGGTTCTCGTGCCAATCCATGAAATCAACCCAGTCCAATCTGTATATAGATAAAGGAGGACGGCACTGAATAACCATAACCGGCACAATCTTCCGGTTATGAAAACGAGCCATGCTTATTTCGTCAAGGCAAACTCCATTTGGTCTTCTGACTGCATGAGGTGTCAGTAAGCTAATAAATACATCATGCGACAATATGGCTTCTTCGATTTGTCCCTCCCAGGATGCTCCACTTTGCATCTTTGATATATCAAGCCATACTTCATGACCCTGAGCGACCAGATCTTTTTCAATTCTTTTAGCGAGAGGCTCTGCATCCTTTCGGCCATAACTTATAAATATCCTAAGGGATTGGGATAGATCCGGAGTGGGGGATTGACCAGGTGCTGTATCAGTTTCAATGATCTCAGGATCCAGGAGTATCAAACCGACACCTTTCTTATCCTCTGCCAGGTCTGCGAAAATTAAATGTTCACGTACCTTATGAAATAATTCCATATCACCACCAATAATATCGAGCAAAACATTATTAGTGGCACCTCGATTCTGTTCTAAGTGATTTTTTATTTTTTGTAAAGCAGTATTAAAATCCATTGTGAAGAATTACATAGCCCTAATAAAAATAAATAAATTATTTCTTTCAGGTATATGTGAGATCATTGAGAACAATTTGTGAAAATGATATTAATTCCTATTGTACTTAACCCAGTCTGTTTTTATTCGCTTTCGCCCTGTTGCCGGAGGAAGTTCTTTCCAGCTGTATCCTTCCTCCTGGATCTCCGATAATTTTTCATCCAGCAATTTCATAAATATGCCGGCATCGGGATGAGATTCGATCATGTTGTAGTCCTGGTAAATATCACCTTTAAGATCATATAGTTCGTAATTCTGAACCTGCATATTTTTGATATAAGTCATATCCGGCTCTGAAAATCGGTGGGTACGCTGTACCGTGTCCATATCCCTGCCCATGACCATCAGATCACCAGATCGAAGGGCGATCTCAGGCGATGTCCTGTAAAAGAACCAGAATAAAGGATTTTCCCTGATGAAATCTTCATCTTTTATCAGGCTGAGAATACTGGTTCCGTCAATAACTCTGTCATCCAGGGGATTAATTCCCAGGATATCACAAATGGTGGGCATGATATCCACAAAACCAGCTGGCTCGTTGATGACTTTTCCCTGTTTGATCAAAGCCGGCCAGTATACGATACCGGGAACCCGTATTCCTCCCTCATAAAGATAACTCTTAACAGCCCTCAGGTCACCATTTGATGCCTGCCTGTATGAACCGTTGTCAGAACAGAATAAAACCAGTGTATTATCCAGGTACTGGTTAATCTCCAATGTCTGGAGGATCCTACCGGCAGCTGAGTCAAGGTTCTCAATATTGGCCAGGTATTCTGCATCGAATGGGGGGTACTCTTTATATTTTTCTACAAGTTCAGGAGGAGAGGCAACCTTGGCATGTGGTTCATGAAAGGCCACATACATGAAAAAGGGATCACTTCTATCATATATATCTGATAACCATGAAATCGCCTCATCTGCCACAATCTGGCATGAATAACCTTCCTGCTCACCAAGACGTTTACCATTCCTGACAAAATTGATAGGATTCAAATGAGATGGAACAGCGTTATTTTCTGTGCCAAGCGAATAGTCGAACCCCTGATCGGATGGCTGGGGATGTCGCAGGCTGGAATCATATGGCAATGCCCCCAGGTGCCATTTACCAAAATGTGATGTCTGGTATCCGGCATCCTTTAGAACCTCGGCAATGGTGATTTCTTCATCCCTCAAATGCATGGGGTGGCCCGGTGGCCTGTAATTGTACATGCCTAAACGAGATGGTGCACGTCCCGTGAGCAGTCCTGAGCGGGACGGAGAACAATTAGGAGCTGCAGCATAGAAATCAGTAAATAGGATACCGCTGCCGGCAAGCTGGTCAAGGTTAGGTGTATTTGAAATGCCACCGTAACATCCCAGGTCAGCATATCCCATATCATCAGCGATCATTATGAGGATATTTGGTTTTTCCGGGGATGTTGTTTGGCTGGTTTGATGCTTACATCCAACTATCAGTACAATAATCAGCAGGCCCACAACCGTTTTATTTATCAATTTTTGCATAATAGTAAATATACAATTTACAGGCAGGAATTACTGCAGGTTGAGGAATAGTTACTAGTCAACTATCTTCGTTTCTCTGACTACATCAGGATCTGAGAACTGGTCCAATGTATCTCTCACTTTTGATGAGAAAGAATACATAACAGCTCCTCTTTCACCTGCCTGGAACCAATGTTTGGTGCCCGGTTGTAGAATAAGCTGCTCACCGGGCAGTAAGACAACCTCATTTCTCGCGGTATAGAAGTCCTCTTTCCCTGCTAAGACAAATCCGTGTTTTAAAGTGTCTTCGCCTGGTATGTAAAAATATAGATCTCCGCTGATTGCCCGGATAATCTCTTCTTTTCCAGGATCATCTCCCACTGCCGGGTGCCAGTGTTCCGGTATGGTCTGGTATGGGAGAAGGACCAGTATCTTACCAGCCAACCGGTCTGTGTCAAACATGGTAAGGATCTGTATCCCTTCCTCCTTTAAATGACTCATTCCGAAATCAGCGGCCGTTATCATTGTTTGCTCTCTTTCAGACAAATGGATTCCGGCAGCTTCCATCATTTTATGGGCTGTCTCACAAACTTCCTTAAGCTCAGCTCTGGTAATCATAGTGTATGTATTTTAATATGGAAGCATACATCTTTAATCCAAATCCGGTTAGATAAAAATTCATTATTTTCGCTACACATGGGAAAGTTCTCGTCGCAGGATTAGAGACATATCCCACAAAAGCAATTTGTAGCCTGCGCTATAATTGTGACAGAATGGTAGAAATGATATAAATGCTAATTCAAGTTTATGAGAGGTTTGTTCAATGTTTTGGATCGTCTGAATTGAAAATATAAATACCATGAATCCTGTAAAGACACTTAAATTTTTCCTTTTATTACCTGTTTTTTCCCTGCTCTTTTCCAGTAATACTCAGCAAAACTCAATGACTGGCAGTTGGGGAGATCAAGGGGATGGCACCTATAGGAATCCGATTTTAAATGCCGATTATCCCGATGTGGATGTGGAACAGGTTGGCGATACCTATTATATGATTTCATCTAAACAGCACATGTCACCAGGCATGGTTATTTTGGAATCAAAAGATATGGTTAACTGGACAATCATCGGGCATGTTTGGGATAGTTTGTCATGGGCACCTGAATACAATTGGGATAGAATGAATGGTTATCCATTTGGAGTTTGGGCGGGTGATTTGGCCTATAATGAAGGAACCTGGTACTGCTATCAGATAGATTTTAAACACGGTTTATATGTAAGTACTTCTACAGATATCCACGGGCCGTGGACAGCACCACATCAATTGCTTCCAACAGAACTGGTTTTGGATGATCCAGCCGTATTTTGGGATGAGGAATCGCATGAAGCTTTTCTGATATGTAATACTGCTGGTAAGCAAAAATCACCGGAAAATAGAGAACCAGGGAATGAGAACCGAATTTATAGAATGAGTTGGGATGGTAAAGAAATTATTGATTCGGGGCAGCTTGTTTATACCGGTTTGGGTGCGGAGGCAGCAAAAATTTATAAAATTGATGGAAACTGGTATATTTTTATGGCTGAATGGTTTTATACTGATTCATATGATCCGGGCAATATTCCCAGTACGAAAAATGACCGTAAACAAATCGTGCTTCGTTCAACAACAAACAGTATTTATGGCCCGTACGAAAAAAAAATTGCACTGGAAAGAGGCAACGGAATTGCCCGGAGTTGTAGCCAGGGGGCACTTATGCAGGCGCCTGACAGTTCATGGTGGTACTCGCACCAGTTAATTCAAAACATTGAATTCCCGTTTCAGGGACGTCCGCAATGTTTGGAACCCGTAACCTGGGTGGATGGATGGCCCATAATTGGCATGGATATCGACCATGATGGAATTGGCGAACCGGTAATTCAGCATGAGAAACCAACACAAGGTTTTCCCGTAACTGCCCCGCAAACTGATGATGATTTTTCAGCTTCAAATTTAGGATTCCAGTGGGAATGGAACCACAATCCAAGAAATTCGCATTGGTCGCTTTCTGAACGACCCGGTTGGCTGCGTCTATATGCGGGAATTCCATTATCTTCAGAAACCAATACAGGACCCACAAAAAATATGTGGACGAATGATGATGGATCACAAACCCTGTTCTGGCGCGCATATAATACATTGAGCCAACGAGTTATGGGAGTAACAACCGGAGAAGCAACAGCCAGATTTGATCTTTCCAATCTGGCCCCGGGACAAAGAGCTGGATTTGTGCGATTTGGTGGTGTTTACCATCTTCTGGGATTTTATGTTGACGATTCCGGGAAACGAAATGTATTTTTTATGAATAGCCAGGGTGAGGAAATTGGAGGACCTGAAATTACCAGTGATCATGTCTTTGTTCGGACATTGAATACAGGGAACCAGGCATTTTTTGAATATAGTGTAAACGGCAAAAGCTATGATCGTTTTGGTCCTGAATTCACCATTGAATTTGGAAAGTGGACGGGAGACCGGCTTGGTTTTTTCTGCTGGAATGAAGAAGAGGAAAGAGGTTTTCTTGATGTAGATTGGTTCACCTACGATTATGATGGGCCAAAAGCTGCCAATGTGGTTGACTTAAAATCTGATCCTTCCTAATACTTACCGATAAATAAAAACAAATGATCATGCACAGAAAACAACTCACTCACTACATTTTAATTTGTTCTTTAACCATCATTGGTTTAGTCGGCTGCAACAACAGTCCCAATGCTGAAATCCTGGGAGAACTTCAGAAATGGCATAAGGTTACTTTGGTATTTAATGGACCTGAAACCAATGAAATGAATGTCGACAACCCCTTTTTAAACTATCATTTAGAGGTTACATTCATCCAGGGAAGCCAGAAATTTATGGTGCCCGGATTTTATGCTGCCGATGGAAATGCAGCAGAAACAAGTGCTGATAAGGGGAACAAGTGGATGGTAAGGTTTACTCCCAACAAAACGGGCGAATGGGAATATATTGTCTCATTTAAAAAAGGAAAAAACATCGCTGTTGACGATAACCCTGACCAGGCTGAAAGTGCGGGGTTTATGGATGGTGAAAAAGGTATCTTTACCATTGGGCCGGGAAACAAAACAGGAATTGACAACAGGGCAAAAGGTCGACTCAATTACGTTGGTGAACCATATCTTAAATATGAAGAAACAAACCAATATTTTATTAAAGTAGGGGTAGACGCGCCGGAAAATCTTTTTGCATATACCGATTTTGATGCTTCCACAAATGTGTTTGACTTTCAGAAGGACTGGGGACCTCACCAAAAGGATTTTCAGGAAAATGCCAATTCCTTTTTATGGCAGGGTGAAGAAGGAAAAAATTTAATGGGAGCCATTCATTACCTGGCTTCTGAAGGCTTAAATGTATTTTCATTCCTGACATTTAATGTTGACGGGGATGATCGTAATATTTTTCCCCATATATTAAAGGTTTCTGCTGATGATTATAAGGAATATGCCGATGTAAAAAAGCATAAAAATTCATGGGATTCATTGTTTTATAAAACCAGGTTTGATGTTTCGAAACTGGAGCAGTGGGAACGTGTTTTTGAATATGCCGAGACGCAGGGGATGTTTTTGCATTTTAAAACCCATGAAACTGAAACCGACCACTTAATGGATGGTGGTGTTTTTGGCATCGAAGGGAAATTATACTACCGCGAATTGATTGCACGTTTCGGACATCACCTTGCCATGAATTGGAATTTGGGGGAAGAAAATAATCAACCCGTAGAAGAGGTAAAGAAAGTAGCTAATTACGTGCATCAACTTGACACGTACAAGCACCATCTTGTGATTCACACTTTCCCAAATGCTGATGACCGCTATGCTGAATTAATCGGAGACCAGTCGCCGTTGACAGGCGCTTCTTTGCAACTGAGTGATCCGGAATTTTGGGATGTACACCCCAGGGTTTTAAAATGGAGGAAAAAATCGGATGCCACAGGCAAGCGGTGGGCATTGGCAGTGGACGAACCGGGCAAAGCAAATACAGCATTGCTACCTGACGATGAAGATGTCGAGCACAACCTCGCACGTATAAATGCTTTGTGGGGAACACTCATGGCCGGTGGTTATGGTGTAGAATGGTATTTCGGGTATGCCAGTCCCCATTCAGATCTTACCTGCCAGGATTTCAGGAGCCGGGATCTGTTCTGGGATCAAAACAGGCATGCACGCAATTTGTTCGAGAATCATATTCCCTTTTGGAAAATGGAGCCGGCAGACGAATTGACCCCAGATACTTTATCGTTTTGTTTTGCTGCCAAAGATGAAATCTATTCAGTATACCTGCCACCTGACCTGGAAACCACTTCCATCAACATGGGTGATTCGGGGAAGGAATTCTTAATCAGTTGGTACAATCCACGGAAAGGTGGAGATATGGTATCTGGTTCATTAGAATCAGTTCATGCAAATGGTGTAACTTC
>CAZXOJ010000210.1:0-7551 GCA_964642325.1 uncultured Bacteroides sp.
ATCGTATAATCGACCAATACTTCTCCTCCCAGGCATACCAGCGGCTGGTTACCCAGGTTCCAGACCTGGACCGGATAAGGATAGGATGTTCTGAATGGTATGCCCATCTCTATTTTATCGAGCATCCGGTCAGCCCATTGTTTTTGGTAGCCTGAGGTCTCCCTGGTCATTTGCGATAATTCTTCCTTGCTAGGTGCAGAGGTCAATTCTAGGTCAATTTCTGAATAGGCTGTTGACAGGTTTGGAGGAAGTTCCTGCATATCTTCATTCAATACTCTCCGAACTGCAGCCGCCAGTTCTTCTCCATATTGCTGTGCCAATGCAACAGTCCGCCGGGGAAGGGGGTTCATATCTGCTCCGGTACCCTGGAAAAACATTGCCACTGTTCCCGGGTATGACTTTTCTAGTTCAATTTGTGCAAATCCCGGATAATCCCCTGACCATTCATAACCATCCAGCACCGTGGGATGGCAGGCGTATCCAAAGGTGATAGCCATTAATTCTCCTGCCTCATCCACTACTTTAATTACCGGTACTGCATAATCGTTCGGACCCTGTAATTCTGTCTGGCTGGTCAGCGTTCCAGCAAGGTTATTCCTTCTGTTCACCTGGAACCGGACTACACCATTTTGTGAATAGAGCTGTACCGGCTCCATGGAATTTAAAGCCTCGCCGACCAGTTTCACAATCTGGTCTGCTAATTTGGTTGAATACTGATCTATTTTTTCCAGTTGATCTGAATCCAGTGGATAAATGTCATACAATGCTCCGCTCAACACAGGCGCGGAATGTGTATGAGAACTGCTTAATATGATCTGTGCCCTGGATAAATTATACTGACTCTGCAGGCGATCCCGAATATTGTCTGAAAGATTTTTTGGGAATTCCAGTAAATCGGTAGTAATAAGCACTGCCTGTTCTCCATTTTCATCTTCCAGCACCAGCGCCTTGGCCCAGAGATCATGCATTGTACCTGCCGATGGATGAGTACGTGCAGCATATCCCGCCAGCCACATGGACTGTTCCGGAGTTATCACCATACTGGCTACCCCAGCTTTCCATCCTTTGTTGATTCCCTCAGGATAGATAGATGTCTCAGCATAAAGGAAGGAAAGGGTTATAAAAGAAATGACAATGGGTAAGAACAACCGTGTTTTTAATTTTTGCATTATTAATTGATTTTATCAGCGTTTTTATGGATTTTTTCAATAGCCATGGCAATATCATTCATATCAGATTTTGAACCCAGCAGCATACTTTGCCTGAACCAGACTGCTTCTTTGCATAACTGGTCCGTTTGGGGGCATTGATTGCGTTCAACAAATCCATCAAAATCCAACATTTCCTTGGGATAAACTTTTTGAAAGTTTTTCGATTGAAATGCATCTTTCAGATATGGCATATTGTTAAGCGGCTTATATCCACCTGAGCAGGGGATACCTTCTGCTTCTAATGCTTCTAGAAATTTGCTACGGGACAGATTATGAAACTGTTCTTTTTTATACCGGAAGGGGAATATATGAAAGACTGCCCTGGTGGCATTTTCGGATAGTTCATAAGGCAATATGCCAGGTATATCCTTTATTTTTGACCGAAGGTATTTAGCGTTTTCCTCGCGTATTTTCGTCTGTCCTTCCAGGCGTTTCAACTGAGCCAGGCCAATGGCTGCCTGGTATTCTGTTGTCCGGCATTTTGACCCAAGGATAACATATTCTCCTGATACTGTTCCAACGACTTTGCCGTGGGGACGACCAAAATTGTGAAAGGAGAAGCATCTATCCATAAATTCCTCATTATCACTTACAATCGCCCCGCCTTCTCCGATAGGTATGTGTTTTGAATTCTGAAAACTAAAACATCCGGCATCTCCCCAGGAACCTACTCTTTTGTTGTCAATCTCTGCCAGCCATGCCTGGCAGGCATCTTCCAGGACTGCCAAATTATTTTTACGGGCAATGCTCATAATTTTGACCATGTCAGCCGGAAGTCCAAGGATATGTACTGGTAAAATGGTGGTTGTCCGGGAAGTGATCTTTTCTTCGATTTTATCCGCATCGATTTGTGAAGTTGCAGGATTTGTATCAACAAATACAGGCATGGCACCGTTTATCAGGATGGCATCAATGGTGGCAATAAATGTATAGGGAGTTACAATTACTTCATCTCCTGCACCTACATTCAGCTGGCGAAGGGCGGTAATTAAGGCCTGCGTACCACTGGTTGTGGCTAAACATCGTTTTGTCCCAATGGTTTCAGCCCACTTTTCTTCAAATTCTGCAACTACTTTCCCGCGTGACCAGATACCGCTTCGAAGAACTTTAATGACCCGTTCTTCATCTGTTTTCGGATCCCACATTGGCCACTCAGGCCAGCCTTTGGTCCGGACTGGAGAGCCACCAATGATGGCGGCTGTACCAGCATCTTTTGAGACGCCTGCAAACAGGGTTGGTGTCACAGCAGTACTTAGTCCAACACCCAGACCAGTGAGTGTGCTGTTTTTTAAAAATTTCCGTCTTGAATAATCTTTTTTCGACATGGCTTAGGTTTATTGAATTAAAGGGTATAGGGCTTCCTGTATTTTTTGGTCCTTAATTTGTTTGCTTCACCATCTCCTTTGAACTTTTCCTTTTCGGGATCCCATTCGAGGGTCCTGTTCAATTTGTAAGCGATGTTGGCAAGATTGCAGACTGACGCGGACCTGTGGCCGGTCTCCACTCCCGTAATCGGTACGGATCTTTTCTTAATGGCATCTACCCAGTCCTGGTAATGATTGTCACTGTAATATAGCCGGATATCATTTGATTTGATCTCAGTAGTCGCAATTTGCTCAGGTTTGGAATCGAGAAAACCACGGCTGACATCAAGGACAGCTTCCGATCCGATAAAACGAACTGCCCATCCCCTGTCAAAATCATCATGGATCATTTCCACTCCGTTAGCGTAGATCATTTTCATTCCACGAACGGCCTTTGAATCTTCCGGTGGGATGAATTTGACAGGTCCCGATTCATCCATTCCCAGTCCCCATTGTGCAATATCAAACATATGTGCACCCCAGTCTGACAGGATGCCTCCTCCAAATTCCCAGTACTGTCGCCACATTGGCCAGGGCTTTGCCCCGTGTGGAGGAGCCAGGTCCTCGTGGAATGTATGCATTGGTGCTGATCCGATCCAGTTGTCCCAATCCAGACCTTCAGGTATCGCTTGCTCAGGAAGGTTACAATTAATAGCAGGATCACCAACACTGACAATAACCTGTTTGATCTCGCCAACATAACCGTTGCGAACCAGTTCACAGGCATGCCTGAAGCCCTTGCTCGAACGTTGCATGCTTCCTGTTTGCACTACTCTTCTGTATTTGCTGGCTGCCTCAACCATTTTCCTTCCTTCATGAACGGTATGAGCCATGGGTTTCTCGCAGTAAACATCTTTGCCTGCTTTCATGGCAGCAATTGAGGGGATGGCATGCCAGTGGTCAGGAGTAGCCACTATAACCGCATCAATCTCATCCAGGCTCAGCAGATCGTTAAAGTCTGAAAAGACCTTGAGCTCACTATAATTTGATTTTCCTGTTTTTTCAACATAGTATCCATCTACCGCCTGCTTGAATTTGGAAAGTTTGTCCTGGTATATATCACAGGCAGCCATAATATGAACTTCCGGTAATGCAGCAAATCGATCGAAATATCCATTGACAAGTTTGCCTGTGCCAATGAACCCAATATTCAGGACATCGCTGGGAGCAATATATCCTTTTCCTCCCAGTACATGCCTGGGAATGATGGTTATGGCTGCTGCCGCTATGGCAGATTGTTGCAGGAATTTTCTACGTGAATGGTCAATCTTTTTCATATTAATACATATACTTGTTGAATATAGGAAAATTAAAAAACCCGGCCAAGCGACCGGGTTTAAAGCTTATGATAAATGATATGGCTTGTTCAAGAACTATTTCTTTGCACTCATATCTATAAGGGTTTCTGTTGTTTTTACCAGCTTGATGAATTCCCCACGATAGCCCTCAGAATCATTGCCTCTTCCACCCTGGGCCAGGCTGATAATCTGGTCAATAGATGCATTCTCTTTGTACTGAGAATCTCTCAGGATCAGTCCGAATTCGGCAACAGCAGCAGAAAATCTGAAGTTTTTTGTAGTTGACTTTTCATCCAGGAGCTTTCCCTGTACGGGCTCCTCAAATAGGGTGGAGGTTTTCCCGTCGGGCTGCTTATAACGAAGCTTTATGGTAAGCAGTTCAGCCTTCTTGTTGGTCCAGGTAGTTTGTCTATTTTCCTGGTACTTTAACGGATCGATACTACCTGTATTTTCTTCTGATTCGGCTGGGATCAATTCATAGAGTGCAGTAACATTATGTCCGGCACCCATTTCCCCGGCATCTTTTTTATCATCATTGAAATCCTCATCATTCAAAAGCCGGTTTTCATAACCGATCAGGCGGTAAGCTTTTACCCTGGCCGGATTGAATTCAAGCTGGAATTTCACGTCTTTGGCAATGGTAAAGAGGGTTCCACCGAATTCAGCTACCATGACTTTCCTTGCTTCCTGGATATTGTCTATATAGGCATAGTTCCCATTACCCTTATCGGCGATGAGCTCCATCTTATCATCCTTATAATTGCCCATGCCAAATCCCAGGACAGTCATAAATACGCCATTTTCGCGTTTTTTCTCTACGAGTCTTTCCATTTCTGCATTACTCGAAACACCGACATTAAAGTCACCATCGGTGGCTAGGATGATGCGGTTGTTCCCGCCTTCAATAAAGTTTTCTTCAGCAACTTTGTAAGCCAGCAGTAGTCCCTCACCTCCAGCGGTTGAACCTCCTGCAGAAAGTTTTTCAATGGCACTTAGGATATCTTCTTTCCGGCTTCCGGGCGTAGACCTCAGTACCAGTCCCGCTGCACCAGCATAAACCACAATGGCCACACGGTCCTCTTCCCTCAGCTCATTCACCAGCATGTGGAATGCGTTTTTCAGTAAAGGAAGTTTATTGGGTGAATTCATCGACCCGGAGACGTCCAGCAGGAATACCAGGTTGGATGCAGGTAACTCAGTTTTATCTATGCTCTTACCTTTAAGTCCCACGTGCAAAAGCTGATGATCAGGATTCCAGGGACAGGCTGCCAGTTCTGTATAAACAGAAAACGGGTGCTTGCCTCGGGGTTCCGGGTAATCATATTTGAAATAGTTGATCATCTCCTCAATCCTGACGGCATCCATCGGTGGTAGCTGACCCATGTTTATGAACCTGCGAACATTTGCATAGGAAGCCTTATCCACATCTATTGAAAAGGTGGAAAGAGGCTGTTTCAGGACATCCTTATACCCATTCTCATGAATGGTAGCATAACCTTCGGTATTGAAATTCGGATTGTAAGCCGGGGGCAGGCTGCTGTGAGTATATGAACCGGCAGCCATGTCATAACTGACAACACCCGTCATTCGCTTTTCAGCTTTCATCCGGGGCATGACCGGCATAATAACTTCCTCCAATTCTATGGCTTCGGGATTTAGTTTTACATTGATTATTTTTTTATCATTTATCTTAACCTCTGTAGTTTCCATTCCCAAAAAAGAGAATACCAGGACTTTATCACCTGGTTGGATAGAGATGCTGTAATGTCCGCTAAGGTCCGTTGTTGTTCCTCGTTTGGAATTCTTAACATATACATTGGCACCTGCAAGATGATTTCCTTGATCATCCGTAACATATCCGGTTATGATCCGGGGTTGAACGGCTGCCATAAAAAAAGCAGATATGATCAGAATAGCGAAAGATGAAATAATTTTTCTCATGACTAATTGTTTTTGTTTAACTTCACTCATAGGATGCAGGCATAAGCAGGATTCCATAAAAAATTTACTTTTTTTTGTAAATAATTATTAAAACAGCAGGACCGTTAATTATTTATATTGTTAAAGATCACTCATCACAATAGGGAGGAGGCGCCTGACGAAGTGCTGCTTGATAACTACCGGTCTACTGGTGATCTGGAGATACTTGGTGAGTTATATAAGAGATATATGCACCTGGTATTCGGACTCAGCCTTAAATACCTTCAAAACAGGGAGGATGCCAACGATGCAGTTATGCAGGTTTTTGAAAAATTGATCATAGAAGTACCAAAGCATGACATTCAAAACTTCAAAAGCTGGTTATATGTACTGGCAAAGAATCATAGCCTGATGCAGATCCGATCTGATAAGTCCAGGGACAAAAAAATGGACCGATGGATAAAAGATCAGGAAGATTATATGGAATTTTACCCCGATCTGCATCCTATTGATGAGGCAGGGAATGATGACTATCCTGGATTGAAGGAATGCATAGAAAAACTAAAGCAGGAACAGAAAACCTGCGTTGAACTTTTCTATTATCAGAACAAAAGTTACCGGGAAGTAGCCCAAATCCTTGATATGGAAGAAAAAAAGGTTAAAAGCTATTTGCAAAATGCCAAAAGAAATCTGAAAATTTGTCTCGAAGAATAAAATGTCAGAGAAGAATAAAAATAGAAAAAAGGAGCTTGAAGATTTTCTCAGGTATTCGCAGGATCAAATGAGCGAAGAGGAAAGGAATGCTTTCGAGAAATCGCTGCAACAGGATCCATTTGATGCGGAGGCCCTGGAAGGTCTTTCATCAATCACTCCGGAAGAAGCCAGAACTGACCTCGCCGGACTCCAGGACCAGATTCAGAAGCGTGTAGCAAGGACATCACTCACCAAGCGGAATACAAGGACCATGTGGTACCGGGTTGCTGCCGCAATCACTGTGCTCCTGGTAGTCACATCAGTCCTGTTTACACTGTTCAGTGACAGGCTGGGGCAACTGGACAGGAAAGTAGCCGATTCGCCCGAGGCAGAAAAGGAAGTAATATCACCAGCGCTTCCGGCGGAAAATGCTGCAGTGGAATCTTCAGATGAGATCAGACCAATTCAAAGTAAGGTAGAGGATGAGGGAGCAGACGTACCTGAAAAAAAGGAATCCACCTTACTCAAACCGGAGAAAGCTGAAACAGAACCTGAAGTTGCATCCGAGATCATTTCTGAAAAGATCGTTGAAGAAGAATTGGACCGCGAAGAGCTTGCCGATATACAGATTGAGGAAGCTGAAGAGGTTGAAGCAGCAGAACTGGCTTTGGAGGAAGATATTCATACTGATGAGGTTGCAGCCCCGGCCCAGGCCATGGCCCCCGCTATGACCGAGAACAGGCCAGCAGCTGCCAAATCCATGAAGAGGGAAAGGGTGGAAACCCAGCAAATGGCTGGTGCAGTGGAAGAACAACAGCGCATTCTGTCAGGTGTAGTTATTTCTGAAGAAGATGAGCAGCCCCTGCAAGGGGTTGTCGTAGCTGTAAAGGGAAGCAGAACTGGTACAGTAACAGATCAGGATGGCAAATTCCAGATCTCAATTGATGACGATTCCCAGAACACCATTATTGCCCAATTTATTGGTATGGAACTGAAGGAAATCACAGTCGAAGACGAGGATGAATTGCTAATAACCCTCCATCCCGATGCCATAAGTCTTGATGA
>CAZXOJ010000211.1:0-2255 GCA_964642325.1 uncultured Bacteroides sp.
TGAACCGGCTGCTGCGAAACGGTGCTGATACAGGAATTTTCTGGCACGGCGGAACAAAAACACCGATCCTGTCAAGGCAAGCAGGTAAACCACAAAACTTGACATAAATGGGGCGGCCACCCTCATACATGGGTATCCGGCACGGGTCGGCTTGGGAATTACCCTGATCAGGAACCAGGCAGTCGACACCAGCCCGATGATCATAAAACTTATACTGTACGGTATCCTGTTTCTGCGTAGCCTCTCAAAAAATCCTTGAAACTTCTCGGGTATGCTTCTTTTCATATTATCATCTTTAGCAGGGCATAACTATGGCTCCTGGAAGGTGCAAAAGTACTTATAAAGTTTAATGGAATTATTCCAAATTTCATTCGCATTTGTTATATGCCAATCTTGAACACCTCCGGCAAGGAATATATTGTCCAATGTGAGTGATTTATTACCAGGCTGAAAGGAGAGGTTTCCTACCTCCCCGGCAAGGTCAAAGTCCATCTGCACCGGCCGGGTACTTCCCAGCTCATATTCTATCCGGACTTTATACAGGCCTTCCTTCAGTACATTTACCCTGTACCTGGCAAAATCACCTGGCTGTCTGAAGTGGGTGATATAATTGGATGCATTCTTTACATTTGGACTGATCTCTTGTGGAGCATAAGCCAGTACAGGGGATGGTTCCGACAGATCCCCGCTAATCCTGAATACCGGCATCTCAAAAGCATGTTCATCGAAAAAGACCGAAGCATGCCAAAGCCTCAACCGAAACTGCATCTCTTCCAGAAGATCCGGGTATAAATCGCTGATGTTTTCATTCTCCCATGGATCTGCTTCTAAATCAATCAGTACATATCCGTCAGGATCAGGTTCAATGGTATTATCCGTTAGACCGGGATTGAACAGGATCTTGTATTTTTCCGATCGTAATCCTATGACCTGGTTTTGAATGTCCATCTCCCCTTTATCAGAATACTTCCAGGGCCTGTATTCGTCTTTTACACCCTGGGGTGTCCAGGGCTGATCGGTAGGTGGCCAACCGGGATTGGCATACAGGAAAATATCCTTGCTGGAAAGATTGGCGGCACTGTCTTCCATGTATGGCAGGAGGCTCCGCCCGCCAATATTCAGGCTGTCAAGATTCAGCCTGCATCCGGCCAGTTCCGCAATGGTTGGATAGAGGTCAGTTACATCGGCAAGCCTGTCTACCTCCTTGGGGACAAAATGCCCTTGCTGATGTACAAACAGAGGAGATTTGATGCCGTTCTCCCAGATGTTCCCCTTGTGTCCCCTCAGGCTGTTCACATACCTGGTCTGCCTGTCTTCATCAGTGAGCTGGCCGTTCAGTATCGCGGGACCATTGTCACTCAGGAAAAAAATTACCGTCTGTTCTGCAAGTCCCATGTCATCAAGTGAATCCAGCAACCTGCCAATATGATGGTCCATATGTTCCACCATGCCATAAAGTGTAGCCAGGTTTTCAGACAATCCCCTTTCCAGGTATTTTTCTACATAATGCCCGGGGGCATCCAGTGGAGCATGGCATGTCAGGTAAGGAAGGTAGGCAAAAAAGGGCACCTCCCTGTGATCTTTCATAAAATCAATAGCCATGTCGGTAAGGACTCCCGTTGTCCAGCCTTTCGTTTGCAATGGCTCACCATTATAACTTCCTTTGTTGTCATAATAGTCATACAACCTGGCCATATATGCCTCATCAAATCCTCTTTCCCATGGAAAATAGCCATCCGTTTTCCCTGAATGCCATTTTCCCCACATCCCTGTAACATAACCTGCATCCTTCATTACTTCGGCTATGGTGGTTTCATCCAGGTGGAGAAAGTCCTTGCCTCCATGTACATGGGATACACCTGTGCGCAGGAAATGCCTTCCTGTCAAAAGGGAGGCCCTTGTACTGGCACATACCGGGGTAACATAGAACTGGCTGAACCGGACAGATTCGCCGGCAAGACTGTCTAAATTCGGCGTCTCGATAATCAGGTTCCCGTGTATGCCAAGGTCATCCCAGCCAAGGTCATCCGCCTGGATGAGGATGATATTGGGTTGCCTCTCAGGAGATTCTTCGGTACAGCCCACCAGGACAGCAAATCCGGCCAGCAATAATAGGTTGAAATATAATCTCATTTGTGTAAGGCTGTATTAATTCATTGACTATACTTGATCCATTCCAGCACCCGGTCCGGCCAGGTGGCCAGGTGCCCTTTGCCAATGGCCAGGGAATAACCATGCCCGCCATAAGGATAGAC
>CAZXOJ010000211.1:2355-7521 GCA_964642325.1 uncultured Bacteroides sp.
TTTCCGGGATCTATATTCCAGGATTCAGCATGATAACGGACCATCCTGAATGCCCGCTGTGCATCCATAAGTGGTGTCTTATGAGGGACAATATTGCTTTTTGAGACTGGCAGGCGGTATTTCAGTACCATGGCTGCTATCCCCCGGGAACTGAACCAGCGCGCAATATCGCTCCCCTCCCAGTCATAGGCCAGGATATGGTATCCGCCACCGGGACAGATCACCACTGCTTCTCCAGTAGCATTGCTTTTGGATGGTAGGAAAACTGCGATATCCGGGTGTTGGACCAGGCTAATCCGGACGATATTGGTGGTATCTGATTTCATTATCTCTCCGCTCTCCCTGTAATTCGGAGGATCTCCTTCCCAGAGAGGAAGGATGAAATTCTGGGACTGCAATAGGCCCGCTGCCAGGCATAAGATCAGTGTGAAAAATGTTTTCTTCATGATAGTCTAAAGATAATATCTCTGGTTGGATTTTAATAGGATGCGCTTCTTAGACTATAATACGCTTTGTCTTTGTCAGCCTCTATTGCCCCGGGATATACTTTGTAAATAGATTTCAGAAGCTTCTCAGGATTATAACGGTGGTCAAAAATCTATAAATCATTGAGGCTCTTGATACCCGGGTAACTGATCGGCCAGGATAAGTAGTCGTGCAACGATTTCCGGGTGCTTTTCAGCGACGTTGGCAGATTCTCCGATGTCTGTTTCAAGATCATAAAGTTCGATCTCCTCTGTTCCCAGATCATTTACATAACTACGGTAACCTTTGCGATCGGGTAGCAGCAGTTTCCACTTGCCCTGTCGAACACCGTGAAGGTTGTCGTTGCTAAAGTAATATAGATGATCCCTGTTACCCTCCTCGATTATTCCCAATAATAAATCCTTTTGATCAACACCATCAATAACACGGTCCGTTGGAACCTTGTAGTCTCCCAGTGTGGCAAAGGTTGGAAGTATATCGACAGAGGAAAAAATGGCATGGCTCGCGTGATCCGCTGGAACATTGCCAGGCCAGCGAACAATGCAGGGTACGCGCATTCCACCCTCCCAGGTTGATCCTTTTGCTTCACGTAATGGTCCCGCAGATCCCCAGGCCAGAGCTCCATTATTTTTTTGGCGCTGTTTTTCCTGGTCATTAGACCAGGGTCCGTTGTCGGATGTGAAGATGACTATGGTGTTCTCTCTGAGGCCCAGTTCATCCATCTTATCCAGCAACCTGCCAGTGTGGTAATCCAGTTCTTCTAAAGCATCGCCATATAGACCATTGCTGGACTTGCCCAGAAATTCTGGAGAGGCATCTACTACAACATGCAGCATTGTATGGCTCAGGTAGAGAAGAAAGGGTTTGTCCTTGTACTCCTCCAGAAAGCCTATAGCCCTTTCCGTATATTCCCTGGTTAGTCCGGCCATGTTTTGATCCTGTCCAATTGAATCACGGTTGTCCCATAAATATACTGTGCCCTTATCATTGGCCCCCAGGGGGCCCCAGTAATAGTCAAAGCCCTGGTCATTAGGAACCCTTCCTTTGATGTCCCTGCGGCTGGAGCAGTCCCATTTACCAACACATCCTGTAGTGTATCCCACCGTCTTGAGCAATTCCGCAAACGTTACTTCACTTCCTGGCATCCCCCAGCCCCCGCTCCGGAAAGGATATCGCCCTGTTAGAAGTGCTGACCTCGAGGGACCGCAAACAGGTTGAACATAGAAATCCGTGAAACGGGTACCCTCCTCCGCCAGTTTGTCTATGCGGGGTGTACGGATGGTCTTTGAACCATAACACCCAAGATCTCCATACCCCATATCATCTATAAAAATGATGACAAAGTTGGGTCTATCTGAAGATGGTTCAGCATTTCTTTTTTTCTGTTGGCCACATCCATATACAATGAGGCAAAGAAAAACAACGACAGAAAATGACAAGCGAACAGATTTCATAGGTTTGATCTAAAGTTATTATTTTACCGGTACATAATCCGGATTGGGGGGCATCATCTGAGCATTTATATCTTCCCTCCATTTGTGCAACATGGTTCTTAATTCGTTAACTTTTTCCGGCGCTGAACCGGAGAGATCATGCTGCTCCCCAATATCTTCCTTCAGGTTAAACAATTGTACGGTGTTGTTTTCGAAATATTCAAGTAGTTTATAATCTCCGGACCGGATGGCACCACCCGGGCTCTGCATACCGTGGTTACTATAATGAGGAAAATGCCAGTAGATTGCTTCCCTATCCAGTTCATTTTTGCCTTTCAGGAGGGGCACAATACTCACTCCGTCAAGATTATATTCCCGAGGGATGGGTAAACCGAGCATATCCAAGATGGTTGGAAAAAAGTCATTGCTGACTACCGGCACATCGCATACTGTTCCCTGCAAACCTTTAGAGGGCCATTTAACGATCATTGGTTCCCTGATCCCTCCCTCGTACAACCATCCCTTGGCGCCTCTTAATGGAAGATTGGAAGTGGCGTAAGCCATATCCAGTTCATCCTCCGGAATAACTCTTTCAGGATTCCAAAAATTGGCTGCCGACATTCCGCCATTATCAGAGAAGAAAAGTAGAATGGTTTTATCCTCGTGACCTAATTCTTTTAGTTTGGAAAGCACACGTCCCAAACTTTCATCTACAGATTCTACCATTCCGGCAAACTGGGTATTGTCCTGGTGTTGCTTGATCTTAACAATGTTGTTCTGAAAGACCTTATATTCATCATAATCCGGATCTTCCTTCAGGCTGTTTAAATCCTTCCGTGACAAAGGATCAGGATCATCAGGATTCCCTTCAAGAATATACCCAGCACCTTCAGTAGGCTCTATTTGCTTTAATTTCTCATCATATTTTGCTACCAGATCATGACGGCCCTGTATCGGGTCATGCACTGCAAAATGCGAAAGGTACAGAAAGTATGGCCTGTCCTTGTTTTCTTCCATATAGATCAATGCTTCATCAGTCAGCCTGTCTGTAAGGTAATCTCCTTCAATATTATCCAATCCTGATAGATCCCAGGGAGCGTGGTAGCCAGATCCTGGCGGACAGCATGGATTCCAACCCTCCGGAATATGCTTATCAAATCCATGCTGTAACGGGCCTGAAGGTTCCATTCCAAGGTGCCACTTCCCGATGATTGCTGTAGTGTATCCATGTTCTTTTAATGCTTCGGCAATGGTTATCTCGTCAATAGGCAAATGCTGGTTAATATCTGCATTTAATAGCCTCTGAAATGGAAAGTCCTTGCGGCCTGGAAGCCAGTCCGTTAAGTGTAGGGTTGCCGGATACTTCCCAGTCATCAGGCTGGCCCGGCTTGGTGAGCAGACATGACAAGCTGCATAGGCATTTGTAAAAAGCACCCCTTCCTCGGCAAACTGATCAATATTTGGTGTTTCATAAAAAGTACTGCCATAACAGCCCAGGTCAGTCCAGCCCATATCATCTACCAAAAAGAGAATAACATTCATTTTTTCTATTTTCTGATCTGCACAGCCAGGCAAAAAAACAGAAGCAATGACAAAAAACAAAACTCTAATTATCCATTTAGCTCTCATAATTAGCCGGTTACCATGATCAAAAGATACATATTCATATCGCCTGTAAGGTTCATTTGCGCTGGACATAAACGTAATAGGCACTGGATATTGTTTCCCCGGTTTTATCATCAAACCAGGTATGTAGGGCCATGGGACCAGCTTCGAGATGGACGGTGAAAGTGACCGATGTTTGTCCCCGTTCAACAGATTTCACCAGGCCTTCAAAAATAAATGGCCTTTTATCCTCAAATACTAAATGGTTTTTATTGCTGATGGATATCCTTGCCCTTGAAATAGGCAGGGCCTCACCCCCCGTGATACTTTCTTCTATCAATGGTGTGTTAATTTCCATTGGCCAGCGACGAAGTTCAAAGTCATATTCTCCGTCCTTTGCGACTTCGAGCTCCCAGTAACCGGTTTTACGGGTGCCGTTGAGAATTTGTTTTTGCTGATCCACAAAAACGTCCAGCCATTCACAGGCAGTCAGCATCATCGGGTTCTCACGATCATGACCAATGACAACCCGTTGTGGCACATTGGCTATATGTTTAACCTCTTCCCACCAGTTGTTGAGATGGCTTCTCATTTTTTCGGTAATATCAGGGTAGGAATCAATAACATTGGTTTGTTGCAATGGATCGGAAGCCAGGTCATATAATGCACGATCTTCGAGTAGCCGCCATCTCTTCCATAAAACACCAGCGTGATCACGTTTGAGGATGCTCTGGCTGTAGGGCGAGGGCGAATTATAACCTATGGGCATCCGGCTGTAGTTGATGACAAGTATTCGATCTTCAGGGACCTGACTCTCCCCACGAAGAACAGGTGCCAGGTTTATGCCGTCAAAATCAGCGGATGGAATGTTCAATTGACAAAGCTCAACAAGGGTAGGAAGAATATCCTGAACCTGTGTCAGGCCATCAATATCACGGGAGGCAGAAAACCCTCCTAGCGGCCAGCTGATAAAACATGGAACGCGGTGTCCGCCCTCCCATAGTTCCGTCTTCATACCCCGCATTCCGGCATTGAAGTACCGGGGACCGTGAGTACTTCCGTTATCGGTTGTGAATATCAATATGGTATTTTCGATAAGCCCTTCTTTTTCAAGGTATTTAATAAGTCTACCCATATTGGAATCAATATTTCGGACCATGGCAAGGTACCGGACCAGGCTGTTTTTCAGGCCTTGTTCCATATCCGAAAAAGAAGATGCTGCAAAAGCTGCCTCCATGGCCATAATATCCTCTTCCTTGGCAATGAGGGGACCATGCGGTGTATTGGTGGGGATATAGGTAAGGAATGGTTTACCGGCTTTCACAGACTTACTCATAAACTTTATAGCCTCATCAAAAAAGATATCGGTGCAGTAGCCCGTGAAACTTTCTCGCTTTCCATTCCGGATATAGGTATCGTCAAAATAGTTATTGCCCCAAAAATCCGGCACAGAGCCTATGTGTGAGGAAGGGAACCAGAGGGTTTCATGGAAGCCCCGGTCTTCCGGCCGGAAAGGATAATTATCTCCGAGATGCCACTTCCCAAAAATGCCGGTATGATAACCATTTTCGGCAAACATATCTGCCATGGTTGAGATCTCAGGCCGCAATAAGGAACGCCCGCTGCTGACATTTATGGCCCC
>CAZXOJ010000212.1:0-7371 GCA_964642325.1 uncultured Bacteroides sp.
ACTCCTACGGCGGCCTCCCACAGAGTGAGATCACCATTGCCAGCGCATTGAAAAAGGCCGGGTACACAACGGCATGTGTTGGGAAATGGCACCTTGGGCACCTTCCGGAATACCTGCCCACCAAACATGGTTTCGATTATTATTACGGGATCCCATACAGCAATGACATGGACAGGGAGAACGATGGAGACCAGGCCGTATACAATGTTCCATTACTTAGAAACCTGGAGATTATTGAACGGCCGGCGGACCAGCCCACCCTGACCAAACGATATACAGAGGAATCCATAAAGTTCATCCATGGAAACAAAGACAAGCCCTTCTTCCTATACATGGCCCATACCATGCCTCATATTCCACTTTTCAGATCAGCAGATTTCGAGGATGTGAGCCTGCGTGGACTTTTCGGGGATGTCATTGAAGAGATCGACTGGAGCACAGGGGAGATAATCAAAGCCCTTAAAGATGCAGGCATTGAAAAGAACACCCTGGTACTGTTCACCTCTGATAATGGTCCATGGGCCATCATGAAGCTGAACGGTGGCTCCCCGGGGATATTAACAGGGGAGAAGGGCGCTACATTCGAAGGGGGCATGAGGGAGCCCACCATCTTCTGGTGGCCCGGCAGGATATCGCCTGGTGTAGTTATGGATATGGGGGCAACCATGGACGTATTTCCTACATTTTGTAAACTGGCAGGCGTGGATGTACCCGAGGACAGGGTATACGATGGCCAGGATATATCACCGGCACTTTTCGGGACCGGACCTTCAGGGCGTGATGTTGTGTTCTATTACCGGGGTTCGCGAATCTTCGCTGTCAGGAAGGGGCCCTACAAGGCACATTTCATTACAAAAACTGCCTATGGACAAGATGATGAAATGCAGCATGACCCGCCGCTGCTCTACCACCTGGAACATGACCCATCCGAGCTGTACGACATTGCTGACGATCACCCCGGGATCATTCAGGACATTCGCGCCGAGATAACAAAACATCAGCAGACACTGAAGCCGGTAGAAAACCAGCTGCAGAAAAGGGACATGGATTAAAAATATTAAGTGAAAGTTTAATTAATTCATAATAAACAGCAGGTTAACAATGAATTATATTAACAATAGATTATTTGTATTTATCATAATTTCAGGTTTTATAGCATGCTTGCCGGCATGTAAATCAAGTCTTGTCAGAGCTCCACAGGTGAAGCCCAATGTAGTCATCATTCTAAGCGATGACCAGGGCTGGGGGGACCTTAGCTATCATGGAAATACCAACCTGAATACACCCAATATTGATCTGCTTGCAGGCAGCGGGACCACCTTTGACCGGTTTTATGTATGTCCGGTCTGCTCCCCGACACGGGCTGAGTTGCTTACTGGGAGGTATCATACAAGAATGGGTGTCTACAGCACTTCGGAGGGAGGAGAGAGAATAGATGCTGATGAAACCACAATGGCAGATGTTTTCAAGGCGTCCGGATATGCCACGGCGGCCTACGGTAAATGGCACAGTGGTATGCAACACCCCTATCATCCCAATGCCAGGGGATTCGATGATTACTATGGCTTTTGTGCCGGCCACTGGGGCCATTATTTCAGTCCCATGCTCGAACATAACGGTGAAATTGTCTCAGGAAATGGGTTTATCGTTGATGACCTGACAGATCATGCCATTGAATTTATCGATAAAAACAGTGACCAACCATTTTTTCTGTACATCCCATATAACACTCCACACGGGCCCATGCAGGTACCTGATGAATATTGGGACAGGCTCAAGGATGCAGACCTTCCCATGCGGCACAGGGACCCGGAAAAAGAAGATCTTATGTTTACACGTGCAGCATTGTCGATGTGTGAAAACATTGATTATAATGTTGGAAGGATCATGGATAAGCTGGAAGAAGCGGAACTGGAAGAAAATACCATTGTACTTTACCTGGTTGACAATGGTCCCAATTCATGGCGCTGGAACGACGGCATGAAAGGCAGAAAGGGATCCACAGATGAAGGGGGGGTAAGGTCCCCTTTGTTTATGCGCTGGAAGGGGATGATCGAAGAGGGCAGAGAAATCAAGGAAATCACTGCAGCCATTGATCTTTTGCCCACACTGGCTGACCTGGCAGGCATAAAGGTGGAAGGTACCAGTCCCCTGGACGGCATCAGTCTGAAACCCCTGATCCTTGATGGAGAAAATACAGCCCCTGACAGAATTATTTTCAGCCATTGGGCCGGCAGGGTCAGTGCAAGGGACCAGCAATTCCGGATGGATCACCTGGGGGAGCTTTTCAATATGGTGGACGATCCCGGCCAGTATACCAACGTTGCTGGACTATACCCTGAAATGGAACAAAAACTAAGGCAGGCAAGTGATGAATGGAAGAAGACAGTAATGGCGGAACTGCCGGAAACAGATGAACGTACCTTTCCCATTGGCTTCCCGGGAGCCAGATACACGCAGATCCCGGCCAGGGACGGTGTAGTTCACGGTAATGTTACACGGTCAAACCGCTGGCCCAACTGTTCTTTTTTTACCAACTGGATTAACACCGATGATAAAATTACATGGAATGTGGAAGTGCCGGAACCAGGTGATTTTCAGGTAACCCTCTATTATACCTGTCCAGCCGAAGATATTGGATCGGAATTCCAGCTGAGTTTCAATGAAAGCAGTATCCGGGCGAAAATTACTGAGGCTCATAATCCCCCCCTGGTGGGCATGGATCAGGACAGGGTGGAGCGGCATAATTCCTATGTGAAAGATTGGAAACCCATAAAACTTCCAGTAATGCACCTGGAAAAGGGAACCGGTGAACTAATCCTCCAGGCACTGGATGTTCCGGGCTCTCAAGTAATGGATTTCAGACTACTGATGTTCGAGCGGATTGATTGATTTTAAACGAGTTAGTTATAATACAGACTAATGATCAGCACTATGGTGAATACAAAGTGGTTACGGATCCTCATGTTTACAATAGGCCTTGCTTGCATCGGCAATCATGTGGCCGCGGTACATAGGGAAGACAGTCCTGAGATTGCCAGTGCACTGTCAGATATGGAAAAGCTACTCCCGGATGAGATACAATATCCCAGGCCTTTGATCTCGGCCTTATCCGAATATGCAACCAGTCCAACACTGGCCGTTAAGGAAAAGATCGTAGCGTTGGTCAGTGAGCAGCTCGGTGATATGGAGGCACGGGTCGAGTTTATGGCAACCGCCGGTAGCATTGCAATGGCGGGAGTGATGCTTGATGACCAACAGGAATCTTGGTTGTGGAGATTGGTGGGGTGGAGTCGGATGGCGAAACAGATGGACCAGGGCGACCCATTGCACCAGGCCTTGCTTACAATGACAGTCGAAACAGCACTGGCCAAAGGGCTGCCCATCGTCCCAGAAGCAGCTGCCTGGTATTCAGATACCAGAAAGATCATGATGGCGCCCCCTGCGCTGACCATACAGATGACCGACTGGGATTTTTTGAAACGCTTGAAAGCTGATCACCCGGGATTGCAGGATGTGATTACAGCACGGGACGGTGGAGACCTGGTTTCTGCGAAAAAGGCCTATGCCGCATACCTCCGTGAGACAAAAACATTATCAGATGATGCGATGTTTCTTCGTACGGAATATGAAGACTGGATTCCCCAGGCGGATGAAATGATGGACAATATCTGGACCATCAGCACCCATATGAACATCAAACACAATTTCGGCCCGGTTGTGGGAGTGTACAACGAGATACTGAATGATCTGGAATCACTCGTGGATATCAATAAACATTTGCAACTGGCCAACCTGGCACGGGTATACAGGGGTACAGGCAACACGAAATACCTCGAAAAGCTGACCGAGCTCTGGATGTCCTGGTACCATCAGAGCCCTGTGCCCAATACCGGCCAGATGGGCAGGGCCGGACCATGGCGGACACTGGAAGCAGGGAGTCGATCCTGGCGGGCATGGCCGGAGGTGATGATGGCCATGTTGGAGGGTAACACTGCAGACGAAGTGTTGTTCATATTTGCCAAACGATATGTAGAGCAGGGCTTATACCTTGCCACCCACCGCGCCATGACAGCAGGCAACTGGTATCAGGTGGAGAGTGCCGGCCTTACTACAGTAGGGGCACTTTTCCCGGAGGTTGACATTTGTGATTATCTCTATGACATTGGTACGCGGAGGGTATTGTGGACAGCAGATAATAGCTTCCTGCCCGATGGTTTCCAGATCGAGGTATCACCAGGTTATCATGGTTATCCATTCTCCAGCCTCGCGCTTCTCTTAACCATCTCACGTGAAATGGGACGGGAAATCCCAGCCAAGCTTATTGAGATCTTCAAAAAGGCGGCCGATGTGTTTGTATATATGACACAGCCAGACCTTATTCTCCCACCCTTGCAGGACCAGGGCAGTGCTCCAAAATCAGCCTCAGAGGGCCTCAGTCTGGCCCTCAGTTTCTATGAAGATCCTGCATGGAGATTTATCGTTTCAAATTATAAGGAGGGAGAACCTCCTGAATCCACCTCGTATGCCTTCCCCTGGGCTGGTTATTATATAATGCGTGAGTCCTGGACTCCGGATAGCCGTTACCTGGTATTTGACGGAGGGTTTTACGGAGCCGGTCACCAGCATGAAGATAAACTGCATTTTCTCATTCATGCACATGGCCGCTCAATGATTACCGATCCCGGCATTTACTCCTACCGGAGAGATCCCTATGAACGATATTTTCGGAGTGCCAGGGCTCATAATACCATCATCGTGGATGCCAAGGAACAGTATCGCTATCATCTGCGTAAGCCGAAGCCTGAGGGCCCTGACCCCGATGCCAGGTGGGAAACTAATGAACTGTTCGCATTTGTAGCCGGCGCTTACAGTGATGGATTCACGAATGTCGGACCGGAAAGCCGCAACCGTGACACCGCGTCCACCGAGATGGATATCATCCACAAACGCTCGATTTTCCATCCCTGGGATGGGTTCTACCTGATTAGTGACCATGTCAGCGATGCACAGCAGGTTAAACAGCGAAGCCTGGAGCAGATATTTCAATTAGCCCCGATTGTCGAGAAAGGCGAGGAAATACTTGTGCGCCCGGTCAAGCTTGTCCTTGATGAGACGAGTGGTATGGCCAAGACCGAGGAAACCGGATATGCCAACCTGATGCTGCTTCCTGTGGGACCGGACCTGCCGCAGGAATCCAGCGTATATCTCGGACAGACTGAGCCGGATGTACGCGGTTGGGTTACCTTGCATGGCAGGAATCCTGCACATGACCTGGTTTATAAATATAATTCCAAGCTGCCGATGAAGATGAATACTTTGATCTTCACTGCCCCGGAAGGAGAAGAACTCTCTCCGCAAATTAACACTTCCCAACCTGATACCGGTGCAGGGATCAGTATTGTCATTGAAGATAAAGGGCATACACACCACCTGCTGATTTCCGACGATGGCCCGAAAAAAATGCGCATGGGAAAATTTGAAGGCCTGGGGGAAATTCTATGGGTACAGACTAATGCTGCAGGAGATGCAATAGCCGGAGGCACAGTAAACGGCACATACATTTCATGGAGAGGCCAAACACTGGTCAGTGCTGACAACCCGGGATATTTGACATGGAGCAAGCCTTAAATGGATGTACTATATATTAAACATAAACCCTAGCAATATGAGGTCCTTCTTTCTTTTTGCGGTACTGGCATTGTCACCTGGTTTTGTTATGTGTCAGCCTTTTGTTTACCCTAATCTCCAGGAGTGGACCGCTGCAAAAGGTAATTTTAAACTGTCCCAGGATGCAAGTATTGTTTACAGTGAAAATGATTATCAAAGACTGCAGCATGATCTGCTGCAGTTCAAGGAGGACCTTGAATCTGTTTCGGGGATGAATCTGGCATTAAGACCAGGTGAGCCGCAACGTGGTGATATTCAATTTGTCCTGGATGCCGATATCGAAAAAATTGGCACAGAGGGATACCTGCTGGATATTGGTAAAACTGTTGTAGTAAGGGCTAATTCAATCCAGGGCATTTTCTATGGAATGCAATCATTACTCCAGGTATTTAAGCAGGACAGCAAGGTTCCTATGGGCAAGGCCATAGATTATCCACTTATCGGTATGCGCGGTTTGATGCTGGATGTGGCGAGGGACTTCTTTGAGGTGGAGTATATTGAGACCATTATCCGCAAGCTGGCATGGATGAAAATGAATTTCATGCATATCCACTTTACCGACCGGGAAGCCTTTCGTTTGAAAAGTGATCTTTTCCCGGGACTCGCACACCCGACGGAACATTACACCAAGGATGATATCCGAAGGCTCCAGGATTATGCTGCCAGGTACCATATCATGCTTATCCCTGAGATTGAAATGCCTGCCCATGGTTCATCCTATACGGATTATAACCCCTACCTGGCCTTTAACTGTGCTTCCATGCGTGTAGGCCATAAGGTTACGGAGAATTTCGAGTCATCCGAACAGGTTGACTGGAAATTTACCCTTGACATTACCAGGCGTGAAGTCCGTACCTGGCTAAAGGCTGTCCTGGATGAGTGGATCCCCCTGTTTGATGCCCCATGTTTTCATATTGGAGGTGATGAGTGGCAGTACGATGCCAATAAGTTTGCCTGTCCTGAGCTGATGGAAGCCACCAGGATAGCTGGCTATGAATACCCCGGTGACCTGTTTGTTGAATTCACGAACGAAATGAATGACTGGGTCAAATCACATGGAAAAACCACCCATATCTGGAACTGGTGGAGATTCAGTCCGGATAAAGGCAAAGCCAATGAGGTCAGGATGAACCGGACCAGTATACAGCCTGACAAAGATATCGTTGTGCATGTTTGGAACTATCCAAGGCAGCAGGAAATCCTGGATGATGGCTACAAGGTCATCATAAGCAGTGAGGAGGGACCAGAGGCCTTGTATAGCACACCTTACAAGGGAGATGGAAAGCCCGGAGATTATGGCGTGTTCCAGAACCAAAAGATCTATGAGGAGTGGATACCGAAAACCGGATCAAGCATTCTGGGATACAAGGTTTGTTTGTGGACTGACACGAATGACGGAAGGCCGGACGAATGGTACGAACCCTATTATCATTTACCCATCGCCGTACTTGCAGAAAAAACCTGGGGAAGCCGAAAGGAAACCCCCATCAAAGAATTTGAAGAAAAAGTAAACAAGATTGGAGTAAAACCTTGAAAGGCCATCCCTGGCTGCCTGATGGTTAATATATTCTTCACAGCATTCACATCTGCAGAATCTATAAATTCACGCATTTAAGATGCATTTCTGACTCGACTTTTTTTGGATTCTCGATGATATTAAAGAAGTCATCAAAGTATTTAATGGTTTTCTTTAATTCCTTC
>CAZXOJ010000213.1:0-7330 GCA_964642325.1 uncultured Bacteroides sp.
GGTTCTCAAGCATGTCCGTAAACCATTTTTCCATTCCCCTCATATACCAGCAAATTTCATAGACCACCCCTCCTATCCCTGTGGAGATGGCGTAAGGCGCTTTTCCTTTCATCCGGATAAGCTCCTCCCGGACCCCCACAAAACGGGAAGGATCGCTCCCGTCCGGAAATGGATAACTGGCAATATCCTCAATGCTTGCCTTTGCCAGGGGATGATGGCTGATATCCATATACAGACCCTCGTGGTCAGGCATAGACCAGACAACCCCGAATTCATCCTTGAGATCATGCCAGAGTTTCCCGTCCCTCAGGTTCTGTCTGATAGAGCCGTCAAAACCCGCCGGACCCTTGGCGGTTATGTACCTGAAATCGATATGCAAAAGCTGGAGGATCTCTTCGCTTGGCCTGACCAGTTGCTGGACGGGGTCAAGCATGATAATCTCCTCATCATGTTCCAGGTATTTCAACAACTCGATGTATGCTTTTTTATGGATCCCTGTTTGAAATCCTCCAAGGTCGAGAGGCACCCGGTCGGGGTTCTGGAAATTCAGGGCTGCATTTACCCTTTCCCTGGAAGTCATGTACTCTTTCATAGACCACTAAAGTTAAATCTCTTTTCTCTTTAAAAAAAGTAGATTCCCATTCACTTTTCATTATGGTTCCGTGGTAAGTATTGTTTGGGTTTATTGGCCAATCCCATATTTTGAAATCAACTCCTGAAATCTGGGATGCGTTTTTAATGGAGCAAAACGGATATCCCAGTCAATCCAGGTTGTGGATATCCAGGAAGGAACTGTAAGAAGATATTCAAGTAGGTCCATGGCCAGTTCAGGTTCTCCAACCATGGTGTAGATAGTAGCAAGATCTATGACGGGAGTTACTCCATAAACTGCGTTCACAGCCATGGGTAATAAATCCATTGCTCTCTTACCTTCTCTTATTGCATCGGCCTTTTGTCCAATACCCGCATAGGCAATTCCCAGCGCACTGTGAAGCATGGGATCATTTGGTATGTCCTTGACTTTCCTTTCCAGGAGCTTCACTGAGGTTTTATAATGCTCGTTGGCAAGCTTATCCTTTTTCAGGTAATCATATGTTAAGGCTGATAAAAGTTCTTTTGGCATTACACTGACCTTATGATTTACACCCCAACCAACAGTCTCATCCAACATTAACTGGAGTGCAGATTCGTAATTACCTTCTCCGACTTCCTGGTAATACCAGGACCATAAATACCACTCATGCTCAACTTCAATATTTGTGAGGACATTCCGGGACTCCTGATTTGGTCCCTTCCAGCTCCAGATTGCAAAAGCTTTATACAAGTAGGGCCAGGTTTGTTCAGGATCCAATTCGATGGCCCGGTTACAGGCATCAACAGCCTCCCTGTATCGACGCATAAACCATAAACCCAAAGCCATATCTGTAGGTATTGAAGGGTCTCGCGGACTCAGTTCACAAGCCTTGTTAAGTAAGTTAATATTTTCCTCCCAACGACCAAGGGGTTCAAAGATGGCAGCCTTTCCAACGATAATTTCAACATTGTTCGGGAGACCTTTTTCAGCAATCTCCAGGTGTTGAAGTGCACTATTATGGTCCCTGTGGGCATATAGATAGTAATAACCCAATGCAAGGTGAACCCTTGGCTGTTCCGGTCCAAGTTCCAGGGCTTTGGCAGCTGCCTGGTCAGACTTCAATAAGCGGGATTCCGAAAGATCATGTCTCAGATAGTATAACCTGGCATTGGACCTGGCTAATTCAGCATACGCCAGCGCAAACCCAGTATCAATCTCCACAGCCTGCTGAAAATTATCTACTGCCAGGTTCCAGTTTTGCAGGGTAAAATGTGGCTGTCCGACATAGTACCGGCCTCTCAGATAGGCCTGATATGCCTGGAGATTTTCAGTGGGCCTTGATTCCATTCTATTTATTTCATCAGGAGAAAGAATAACCCTTAACTCTTCTGCAATCTTCCGCGCAATCTCACTCTGGATTGAAAATACCTGCTTCTTTTCCCTGATAAAATCTTCAGACCATATATGCTCATCATTTTTTGCATCAATCAATTGGATCCAAATCTTCAGCTGGTTTTCCTCACATCCGACACTGCCCTCAACCAGGTAATTTACGTTCAGTTCCTCACCAATGACTGTACTGGTTTTTTCGGTGTCTCTGTAATGATCGGCTGAGGTTCTTGATCTTACTATGAAAGGACTGGCTTTATGAAGATGATTAAGGATCTCTTCCCTGATGCCATCACAAAAATATACCTGTGTAGAGTCCCTGCTAAGGTAATGGAAGGGAAGCACAGCAATTGTTTTCTCTGATTTTGAAATATCTTCGGCTCTTTTCCCGCTTTTGGTAACATTAAGTATGACCAAAGCTATAATGATGATTATGCTTACATAGGTGGCTATCTTCCATTTATTTGATTCTGCTGGCTCTGCTTTCTCGTCAATTTCACTGGAAGGTTTTGTTTTTTTTACTCCTTCCGAGGTGAAATCATAAATCCATGAGAGTATCAGGGTTATGACGAGACCCAGCAACAGGAATATCAATACAAGCTTTATTGTCCCCTCTGGCAATCCCAAAGGGTCAGCCAAAATGTCCACCAGTTCAAGGAGAGCAAATGCTGCTGCTGCATATACCGGGATGACACCGACAACTTTTCTGCGTCTAAGCTCCTTCCAAAGATTCATGGGATTTTCTGATATTACACTTTTAGCATTGGGATCAGTGAATTGTTAATATAAATGTACGGTACTTGAGCACCAATGTCAAGAATGGATTTTGAATTTAAGTTGTCTATCACCCTGGATCTTGGTCAGCTTTAAAAACCAGCTGAAAATCTTTTGAACAATAGCATATTTGCTGAGTAAAAAATAGGACATGTCAATCGTTTTATTGACCATCTTTTGTTTGGTAAAATTGACTACTGCTCCAAAATCACAGCTCTTCAGACCGTGCTCAAGCGCAAATTCAGTCATTTTTACATACAGTATGTCATATGCGTGATGGGTGGTTTTTCTATCCCGGTCAAAGGCACCGTGTAATGCATTTAAGAATTTTCCGGTTTTTATGGCGGCCTGGTATCCCAGAAACTCCCCGTCCAGGGTAGCAATAAAATAATGTACATTGTCTATTTCTGTACTGCTTGTGATTAGTGCAGCATTGAGGTACAGATCCTGATACGGCAGATAAAACACACTCTTCTCCGCGGTAGAGATAAAGCACTTCTTAAGGAAATCCAATTGCTCATTGTCAAGCTTTTTCTCGACCCTGATATATTCCCCACCTTTGTTTCTAAAAGTCTTCAATTTCCGTTTGATGTTTTTAAAATCCTGCAGGTAATCCTGTATGGATACCATATCTGAGCAGTCGATCAACCCATGCGGAAGCGCAGGTAGAATCGATGCATCATCATACAAGCTGGAATTTTCAGTGTAATCGTTAATGATGGTCAGGATGCTATTTTTTTTCAGAAAACGAATGCCAGCCCTGATTACCTCATCTGTTTGTTCAGGGTATCTTACAAAACCAGGATTGGACATCATATCCATGCAACATCCGAGCCTTATCCACTGGTAATAAGGTATACTGAACAGGTTCATGAAACCGGCCAGCAATTTATTGTCAAAGAGAGACTTCCCGTACCCGGAGCATTTGGTAAGCACGATGGCCCCACAAAGATCAGCGCCTGAAAATATTCTCAGCATCAAGGGCTGGGTGTTTTTCACACCAGATCGGAATAGGGAAGCAAATACCTCCCATACTCCCCTGTCGAGTCCCTGAGAATGCAAACAATCATCAAAAACAACCTGTTCCTCAACTGAGAGAAATTTATCCGTAATCTCAAAAGTGTAATGATCAACCATAAATCTTTTCCCCATAGCCATAAACATCAACTGCATTGTTATGCATGAAGTCATAGACAATATCCAGCTTTTTTTGCTCACGAACAAACCAGGCTGAAAAATGACGCTCAAGCGATTCCATTAAGATAGATCTGGAGATGAGAGATGATCCTGTTGCCATTTCAATGCTGGTTGAATCATTACCCATGGTAATCTTGGACAGGGGCACATAATGAAGCCATTGGTCCAGGGATTCTCTCAGGTAATCGGGATTCAGAACCACCTGCCAGCATGTATCAAGGTAAACATTGGGATATGATTTTGCCAGGTGGCCTGCTTCTCGCTGGTAGGGCCAGCAATGTATCTGAACAATCTTTTGTTCAGGGTAATTCCTGGCCAGTTTCTGGAGAGGCAAAGGATTGGAATCCGGAAGGTTATGGGTACCAACATGTACCTGGTGCGGCCACTTCAGATCATTGGCCAGCTTGCAGCATTCATTTACCACCCAATTCTCAAAGATGATCTGTTCATTGCTTGTAAGCTCCCCTTCAAATTTTACCTCGCCATCCCCGGGTTTCTCAAAATCCAGGTGCCTCCTGTACGCCTGCAGTTGCTTTATACCCACACAACCCTGTTCCCTGGCTATGGTGGTAAGTTTTTCCAGGAATACCCTCCAGGATGCTGCATCCCGGGCCTGACTCCCAACCTTCTCAAACAGCTTTTCCTTCCTTTCAGAATTTTCCCAGAAAGACAACAATGGATCTATTCTCATTACCGTCCTGGTAAAACTAAGTTCATGCCTGGCTTCCTCGTTGTCTATGGTAAAATAAAATTCAGGATGGACGGGACGGATCAGTCCTGTGAAACTAACGCTGAGCATGGCATTTTCGTACCAGTCAAAAAGTGAGCTGTAATTCGATGCGATGGTTTCACTCAATGCCTCCATCATGGATAAATCCTCCAGGTCCAGATGGCAATCATACAAATGCTCGATACCCAACCTGGTGGTGAGAAATGTTCCAGTCAACTTTTGTTTTTCAAGAAGTTGAGCCAGTTTTTTCAAAGCCATGGCGGGGGATTCTATTGCCAGCTCGTCCAGACAAAGTGTGGAATCCGTAGCCTTTAAATTACCTGACATATAAGGATCAACCAGTAAATGGAACAGGTTGGTAGGAAATTCCGGTTTGGCACCGGCGAATGTATCGGCATTGAACATTCCAGGGGCATGGCCAATGGAAGATAAACTACCCCAGTGTTCATGTGTGCAGAAATTTGGAATGGTGGCAAGTTCTCCAGGTATCTTCAACGGGCCCTGGCTGAAATAAGACATCGGGTCAGGCAATAAAGTTGCCGGGTATAAACCAGGCATTACTGAGAGGAAATTTCTGCGGTCCATAATCTTTTTATTCATTATCAAACAATGATAAAAGTACCTTTCTTAGATTAAGTTAAGGAATAATCAATTTAGATCAAACAAATCTAAGTCCCAGTGCATGATTACAATTTTGATGTTAATTTTGGAATAACTCATATAAGTACGTAATTTTGTACTTAATTAAATACTTTATAAATGATTGCTGCAAATTATACCGAATTCAGGACTGCCCTTAAAGATTACCTTGATTGTGTGGAAAATGATAAAGAAACACTTATTATTAAGAGGAAATCCGGTAAAGGAGCTGTGCTAATTTCCCTGGAAGAATACAATTCCATCATGGAGACTCTGCATTTGTTGAGCTCAAAAGTGAATGCACAAAGACTTTTTGATTCCATGGAACAAATGAAGGATGGCACAACTGTTCAAAATGGATTGATTGAAGAATGAGAAGAATTATCTTTTCTAAAAATGCCTGGGATGATTATATCTCCTGGCAGAATGAAGACAAGAAAATGCTTAGAAGAATCAATGCCCTGATCAAGGATATACAATCAAATCCTTTAGAAGGAATAGGTAAACCAGAACCTCTAAAGTATGATCTGGCTGGATTATGGTCCCGGAGAATTGATCGGGAACATAGATTGGTATACCAGGTTGATGGATCTGATCTGTTAATATATAGTTGCAGGTACCATTATGACTTCAAAATTTGAATATTCTCATATTTTCTTAAATTGTACATTTTATTCAAAATTATGTGCAACCCCTGCCTGACCAGACTTATTCCAGTGCTACTGGTAATTATCTCACTATCCTGTACAAATACCCGGGATTCATCTTCCGGGGATCAATCATCTGCCTGGCCTGAAATAACCACTACTATGAAACCCTGGACCAGGTGGTGGTGGATGGGAAATGCCGTGGATAAGGAAAATATCACCAGGCGCCTTGAGGAATTTTCTGAAGCTGGGATAGGTGGTGTTGAGATCACGCCTATTTACGGGACCAAAGGTTATGAAGACAATTTTCTTCAATATCTTTCAAAAGAATGGATGGAAATGCTGGTCCATACCCTGGACGAAGGTGACCGGCTTGGATTGGGGGTGGATATGATACTGGGGACAGGATGGCCTTATGGTGGACCCCAGGTCGAACCCGAATATGCTGCCGGAAAGCTTCTTTTACAAAGCTTCGAGCTAAAAAAGGGTGAGCGGATTTTACAAAAAATACAGGTGGGTGAAGATAAACAAGCTGAGCTGTCAGAGGTTCAGTTATTATTTGCTTTTTATGAAGGGGGTGAAAAAACAGATCTGAGCCATCAGCTGGAAGGGGATCAAATCGACTGGACCGCAGATAAGGATTGTGTGCTTTATGCTGTTATTTCGGGGAAAACCGGCCAGCAGGTAAAACGTGCTGCGCCTGGCGGGGAGGGCTTTGTTCTGGATCACTTCTCGAAAGAAGCAGTTGAAGATTACCTCCAGCCTTATGAGGATAGCCTTGGACAGGCCCGGGATAAGTTAAGGGCGGTTTTCAATGACAGCTATGAGGTATACCAGGCAAATTATACCCCTGAATTCCTGGATGAGTTCCGACAACGGCGGGGGTATGACCTATGCGACCATCTTCCCGCCCTTTATGCCGGCACCCAGAGTGAAGAACTCACAAGGATCATCAGCGATTACCGGCTTACCCTGTCTGACCTGTTATTGGAGAATTTTTCAGTGAACTGGACCAGGTGGGCAAATGATCATTCCTTCAAATCAAAATACCAGGCACATGGCTCACCAGGGAACCTCATTGACCTGTATGCTGCGGCAGATATCCCCGAATGTGAATCCTTTTATGCCACAAAATTTGATATCCCCGGGTTCAGGTGGGAAGAATCCGATGCCAACATAGCGGAACCGGACCATATTATGTTCAAGTTTGCTTCTTCAGCAGCCAATATTGCCGGCAAACCACTCACTTCTTCTGAAACATTTACCTGGCTCCGTGAGCATTTTAAAACCGCTTTATCTCAGTGTAAACCCGAGGTAGAGCAGCTATTCCTGGCAGGGGTCAACCACACATTCTTTCACGGATCAACCTATTCCCCTGAT
>CAZXOJ010000214.1:0-7307 GCA_964642325.1 uncultured Bacteroides sp.
AGTTGAACAAGCTCGAGGTTTATCAATTATTTGAAAAGGAGAAAGCCTGGTCAGCTATTGAGGAAAAATTATTCACTACAAAAACAATCCGATTCGGTTCAAGCCGGATGTTACTCTATGCAGCCGCTATTTTGATACCGGTATTAATTACTACTAGCATTGCTCTTCTGTATTTTGGCAACAAGTCCCAGCCAACCTTGGCAAGCATAGATTCAGTGATCAGGCCGGGTTCGCAAAAAGCAGTTCTTATTTTGTCTGATGGGGGCACAGTGGAGCTTGATCAGGAAGAAATATTGGATGATTTAAAACAGGGAGATGTACAAATCAAGAACGAGAACAACTCACTGATTTATTCGGACAAAACTGGAAAAAGAAAAAAGCAGCCATTAATTTTTAATGAGTTGAAAACACCGAAAGGGGGAGGATATAATCTAAATCTTGCAGATGGAACCAAGGTATGGCTTAATGCTGGATCTTCCTTAAAGTTCCCTGCTTCATTCTCAGATAGTACCAGGCATGTTTATTTGGAGGGTGAGGCTTATTTTGAAGTTAGCCATAACGGAAAACCTTTTATTGTAAGTTCCGGGTCCATGGATGTCAGGGTATTGGGCACTTCATTTAATGTGCTTGCCTATCCTGATGAACAAGAGTTGGTAACAACGCTGATAGAAGGCAAAGTTAAGATACAACTTTCACAAAAAGATGAGCCAGCATCATCGAGCAGGATCCTGAGTCCAGATGACCAGGCTACCATAAACAGGGATGAGTCAAGAATTTCGGTATCCCAGGTGAACACATCACAATATACTTCCTGGATAGACGGGAAATTTGAATTCAACAATGAAGATCTGGATATTGTAATGAAAAGGCTGGCCAGATGGTACGACTTTGAATATGAATTTAAAAACATCCAGGCCAGGGAATTTCATTTTTCAGCCCGGATCAATAATACGGAAAGCATCTCAACCATACTTGAAATGCTGGAAATGACAACCGATGTGAAATTTGAATTAAAAGAGAATACGATCGTAGTTATATAAATGATGGGAAATAATCGAATTAGACATAATAGATTCAAAAAATCCCTGAAGTCCAGAGATTTGCAAAAAGGAGGATTAATACTTTTGGGAATATTTTTTCTGTCCACTTCAGTTTGGGGCCAGACTGCCATTGTGAGTCTAAGTTTTAAGGATACCACGGTTACAGCGGTTCTAAATGAAATCAGGAATCAAACGGATATCAGCTTTATTTATAACCATGAAGAAATTGAGAAGTGTCCAAAAGTGACTGTCAATGTGGTAGATGCAACAGTAGAAGAAGTATTGAACCTTAGCCTGAAGAATTCAGGCATGACTTATAAGAAGGTCAACAATAATATTGTAATTACTCCTTTGCCACCCGAGGTTGATAAACCGGATGAAATGCCTGAAACCCTGACCCAGACACTGAGGGGTTCAGTTATTGACCGGGAATCCAGGACCACCCTTCCTTTTGCTAATGTCATTGTATTGGATACAGATCCTATCGTTGGTACCACCACAGATGTTGATGGGAATTTCAATTTAGAGAATCTTGCACCTGGACGCTACGCGATAAAGATTAGCTACGTGGGCTATGTGGATGCCATTTTGCCTGAGATTCTTGTTGGATCAGCCAAGGAGGTTGTTGTCACTGTTGAGCTTTCTGAGAAAATGCAGGAGATCGGAGAAATCAATGTGACTGTTAAAAAAGGAGAACCTCTGAATGGTATGGCAACAGTTAGTGCCCAGTCATTTAGCGTGGATGAAACACAAAGGTATGCGGCAAGTATCAGCGATCCGGCCAGGATGGCCCAGGTATTTGCTGGAGTTTCCGGCAATGATGATGCCTCGAATGAGATTGTAATACGGGGGAATTCACCAAACTGGATGCTATGGCGGCTGGAAGGAATTGAAATTCCAAGTCCCAATCACTTTGCAGAAGAAGGATATACTGCAGGAGCTGTAAGCATTCTGAGTGCCAATATGATGTCAACATCAGATTTTTTCACCGGTGCTTTTCCAGCAGAATACGGCAATGCCCTCTCCGGGGTTTTTGACATGAAATTCAGGAATGGAAATAACCAGAGAAATGAGTATTCGATTCAAGCAGGTGTATTGGGACTTGACGTGTCCGCGGAGGGCCCCTTCAAGAAAGGATATAGCGGTTCCTATCTTATTAACTACAGGTATTCAACTTTCTCTTTGCTGAACAGTCTTAACATCATGGTCTCAGAAAATGCGCTGCCTAATTATCAGGATCTATCTTTTAAGATCAATCTCCCGACGAAAAAGGCAGGTACATTCTCTATTTGGGGAATTGGAGGTATCTCAGACGTTGACGAGAAGTATTTACCCGATACTACCGATGGAGAAAACTTTGAATATGGATACAGTGATTACACTAAAACAGGTATGTATGCAGTGGGACTAAGTCATATCATTTTTCCTGATACAAAATCATATGTCAAAACAGTTGTTTCTCAATCAATGAGCTATAGTTCAGAGACCTATAAGGTTATGGACGATTTAGGTGATTTCAACGACAATCTTTTTGATGAGTTGCAAAAGAGGGCCCTGAGGATGAATACATTTTATAACAGGAAGCTTACCGAACGCCTATCAATGAGAACAGGAATTACCCTGGATAATATTAATTATGATTACAACTCCCTTATGGCGGATAGTTTATTGGATATGAAAACAGTTTTGAACAGTGTTGGCAGGACGAACCTCTTTCATGGGTACGCTCAGGGTAAGTATAAGTTTTCTGAAAATTTCATTTTTACTGCTGGTTTGCATTACGCATATTTTGCCCTGAGCAATGACCATTCCCTTGAACCAAGAGCCGGTCTGATCATTCATTTGCCCAGGAAACAGAAACTTAGTTTTGGAGTAGGTCTGCATAGCCAGCATGAGAACCTGCCAGTATATTTTGTGGAGCAGGAGGATGAGGATGGGACAATTAGTATGCCTAACAAGAACCTGGAAATGACAAGTTCAACCCATTATGTCGCCTCCTACGAAAAACTGTTTGGAGAACAATTAAACTTCCAGGTCTCGGCATACTATCAGCATACAGGAAATCTACCAGTTCCTACCAATCCGGATAAAACCTATGCTCCGATTTTCGGAGGAGTCAATCCGGATGATACTTTAGCCAATATTGGCAAGGTGAGGAATTTCGGCCTTGAACTCACACTCCAGAAATACTTCACAAACGATTATTATTTCCTCATTTCAAGTTCCTTGTTTGATTCAAAGTACAAACCTGCAAATGGTGAATGGTATAATACAAAGTACAACATCAATTACATAACTAACATCGTAGGTGGGAAGGAATTTCACTGGGGAAGAAACAAACTCGTCGGCATCAATGCAAAATTTATCTGGGCAGGTGGTAAAAGGCAGATACCCATAGATCTGGATGCATCTATTGAGGAAGGAGAGGCGGTATATAAGATGGATGAGATATATTCCACCAAGGCAGATGATTACCTGAGGATTGACATTGGTGCAAGGCTTCACTTCTTTAAAACAAAAACCGAACACGTCATATCCCTGGATATTCAGAATCTGACCAATAGATTAAACACCTGGGTAGAGATTTACGATCAGGAACATGAAGAAATTGTTGATTACCCCATGGCAGGGTTGATCCCTGTTCTCAGTTATAAAATATCATTCTAATAAATACACATAACATCATGAAAACAAAATTATTTAAGTTAATGCTAGGCGCCGGCCTGATCCTTGCGATCATGTCTTGTGAAAACAAAAACACCAACATAATTCCCTCTACTAATATCTCTAGTGAGTACATGGATATCTCCGGGTATTCCGGACTGGAGATTGACGCTACTTTCCTGGCTGAGGTTAACTTTACAGATTCCGAAGAGCCCATTGAGATCATAGCCAACGAAAACCTTCATTCTCATGTGATCATCGAAAAGGTATCAGACGTTCTGAAAGTCAGGCTCAGTGATAATGTGAATATCAGTGGTCCAGCCACCCTGAAGGTGATCCTGAAAACCGGTTTTATTAGCAGCTACAGCGCCGGGGGGGCATCAGAGATTTCACTCATGGATACACTATCTTCCAATATGGTACACATTAGCCTCTATGGGGCAAGTAAAATGAATGGCCCCATTGCAGTTCAATCCCTGATAACAGATCTAAACGATGCATCTTCCCTTGATATAAATGGTACAGCGGTTAATTTTGAGATCAACGCCTCCGGTGCGAGTAAGGCTTCAGACTATAACTTTGCATGCGATTACCTGGATGCCAGACTTTCTGATGCCTCTGAGGCCAGGTTTACCGTTTTGAAAGAAATTGAAATAACTGCCTCTGGTGCCAGCAACCTGTTTTATAAAGGAGATGCTGTTATCACCAGCCAGTCACTAACAGGTGCATCCACCATTGTAAAAGTTGATTGATTATGGAGAGGAAATTTTTAACGTGAGCTCGAAAGTTGAACCCTTGTTTTTCCCTTCTGATTTTACGGTAATATCCCCGCCGATCTGGTCAACCAATTGTTTGACGATTGATAAGCCAAGACCTGTGGATGTTTCAACTCCCGTAGGTCGGGCACTGAGGGTCTTGAACTCCTGGAATGCATTATCGATGTCATCCTGGGTCATTCCCAATCCCTGGTCCTGCACAATAATCTTCAGCCTGTCCGACAGCAGTTCATTATAAATTTTCACCTGGGTACTGGGCGGTGAAAACTTAATGGCATTGCTGATCAGGTTCGAGATAATATGGTCGAGTGCATTCTTGTCATACTTGACATCAGGTAGATTCTTATCAATTGATCGCTGGATTGTGATGCTTTTATCAAGCGCAGACAGAATGTGTTTATCGATCACAGATTGGATGGTATAATATGGATTTCCGATTTCAAGCTGGTCTGGTTTAATTCCGGAATCCAGCCTGGTTTTATCAAGAATTAATCCGATATTCTCCAGGATATCAGTTGCACTCTGATGAATAAGGTTCAGGAATGTTTTTGTTTTATCATCGAAACCATCTCCATTTTCCATTATTATGCCTGAGAACCCATGAATTGCTGAAACGGGATTTTTCAGATCATGCACAATGGTTCCTGTAAAGGACCTGATCCGCTTGTTCTTTTCATAGACAATGTCTCTCTCATTCTTAAGTTTTCCTCTAAGTCTTATATTCCTGGAAAGCAGAAGACCAAATAATAAACCTACAATAATAGGAATGATATAGCTTATTAAATGGAATGGATCACCAAGGATCATGTGATATTGTATGAATGCAAAGAGAACAACAGCACTGACTGAAAGAGTGCAGACGAGCAGGTATATCAGGAAAGAACTTTTATTCTTAATCATGATATGCTATACGTAATAGGATATGAAATGGTTTAAGTGTTTATTAACAGAATTATTTTCTGGTCAGAAAAAGTCATTCATAAAGATCCAATCGTTCCTGATCCAACAGTAATTCCCGGGTTTTTACGACAGAATCATATATACCATCAACCAGGAACATATTTACCAGCCAGGGAGGCACCTTTCCGCCGGGATCTGCAAACCCTTCTGTTACAAACAGGGTACTGAGCGAATCAATCTCTTCAAGGATTACCAATTCTCTGTATCCATGCATTCGTATTACATCTTCTTCCAGTGGAAATTCCAGTAAAACATCTTGGGTAAGACTTTCGATCTTTTTGCCTCCGGCATGATGTGTATAAACGGTTTCAACAGTCAGATCCCTGTCCTTCGCGGGCCAGGGCAGGTCATAGGCTGTATGGTATGTTAATTTATGCTCAACCTGATTTTCGATGATGGTTATGCCGGTACATCTGACAACCCATTCCGGATGACGTTCTATGTCTAAAAGGAAAGCGAACACCTCCTGGATAGGGTGGGAGATGACTGCCCGGGCTTTGTATTCTTTCAAATGACTATCAGCCTGTTCCCTGACATGGATGGAGATTCCTTTCTTTTCCCGCTTCAGTTTCCAGCCAGCCTGTTCCTGGGTGCTTACAGGAAAAATAGCCAATAATATCATGCAAGCGATTGATAGATACATATGCATAAATATATATAAAAGTTCATCATTTAGCAGGATTTCCATACATTTGGAGATCATGCGAAGGAAACCCTATATGAATCCATACCTTGCCGGTGTTCTACTGGGACTGGTGTTATTGGGTGCTATGGTAATCTCTGGGAGGGGACTGGGGGCAAGCGGCGGTATCAAGTATTGTGTCGTCTCAGTTGTCGGTGCCGTCAGCCAGGAACATGTGGCCGATGCTGATTATTACAGCAAGTATTACCAGGATGGAAAGAAACCCATCAACAACTGGCTCGTATTTCAAATCCTGGGAATGGTGGTTGGAGGATTCATATCTGGCGCCATATCGGGCAGGCTGACCTGGAAGATTGAAAAATCGCCTAAAATTTCCAAATCAAGGAGACTTATTCTGGCATTTCTGGGAGGTGTATTTTTTGTTTACGGGGGGCAGATGGCCAGGGGTTGTACCAGTGGAGCTGCGCTTTCAGGCATGGCTGTCCTTACAACCGCAGGATTCATTACGATGATTGCTATTTTCGGATCAGGATTTTTATTTGCATGGTTTTTTAGAAAAAACTGGATATAAGGAAATATTAATGGCACCTATTCTAACATCATCTGAGACTGCCCAGTTCATTAATTTGTTGATCGCATTCCTGGTAGGAATTGGATTCGGATTCGCACTCGAGCAGGGGGGATTTTCGTCCAGCAGGAAACTGGCGGGGATGTTTTATGGATATGATGCTACCGTACTCAAAGTTTTCTTTACTGCTTCCATAGTTGCCATGATAGGTTCAAGAATTTTAAGTTCCCTGGGCTTGTTGGATATGGACCTTGTCTTCCATAATCAATTTTATGTTGGACCTGCGATTGTGGGGGGAATCATTATGGGTGCTGGCTTCATTATGGGCGGATTTTGTCCTGGGACCGGCATAAGTGCTGCAGCCATCGGGAAAATTGACGCTTTTGTATTTTTGATCGGTGGTGCAGTTGGAGCATTTCTTTTTGCAGAAACTTATCCATTGATACAGGATTTTCTTGTTTCAGGAAATCGTGGACCGGTAAAACTTTCGGATTCACTTGGGCTCAGTGATACAGTCTTTATCTTCCTGGTAACTGTCATTGCCATTGGTATGTTCTGGCTGGCAGAGAAAGCAGAGAAAAAATTTGCACGTCCGGATATCACTAAAGAATATTAACATTTAGATTTATATGTCTTCGATCCGTTTTCAAGTATCA
>CAZXOJ010000215.1:0-7277 GCA_964642325.1 uncultured Bacteroides sp.
AAAACACCTGCCAAGGCCATCAATATAGTAAATAGTGTAATAATCCCAAGGATTATATTGGTCGTTAGGTTCGCGGAATGCTTCCTGTTCCGATATTGTAACCGACCATGAATATGCCAGGTGCAATAGAAGCCAGGAAAAGGCCAACTTTTTTGAGCATAAAATGGGTTTACTTTATCCCAACAGTTGAACGATACCCACAACCCCGGCGATGGCCATGGCTATGGTAAAAAGAAGGATAAATACGAGTGCTCCATTGGTATGAAATTTTGCTGTATCAATTCCCATAACACTCTTCTTGTTATATAGAACAATCATCAGGGCAAGCACCAGGGGTGTGGCCATGATTGTAAATGCCTGTGAAACGATCATTACAAGTACTGGTCTTCCACCAAAGATGGGAACCACTAAACCAAGCAACACCCCAAATAAAACCAGGAGCCGCGTACTGGTTGATTTCATATTACGCGGTTTATTGTTAAAATCGGCGAACAACCAGGGTGCCAGCAGAACAATTGGGAAAAGGGAAGAGAGCCCGGCGCAAACAATGCCTCCCACAAAAACCGAAACTGCCAGACGGCCGGCAAGGGGTTCGAGGAGCTTGACCATATCGATGGCATTGTCCACCTTCAGTCCCAGCGGATGCAGGGTCCCGGCAGCAGCAGCCATTACTGCCACGCTCAGGATGAACATCAAACTAACGGAAATAATAGCATCCCTTCGTTCCTGCTTGAAATTTTCCTTTTTCCAACCTTTTTCCTGAACCAGGATTGACCTGACGACATATAATATGGCTCCCATGGTTGTTCCCACCATTCCGGCCATGATCAGAAGTGAACCCGGGGCATTTGGGATTTTAGGTATAAGACCCTTGATTATTTCTGATGGTTCGGGGATGACCATAAACATGGTGAGCACAAAGCAAAGCCCCATCAATCCTACAAAAATGGCCAGGATCTTCTCAAAAATCCGGTGCTTCCCATTCCAGAAAAGGAAGTAAAGGATGGCCCCGAAGATCAACGTAGTGATCAATGGATTAAATCCATTGCCTGACCGGGTAAGTGGTTTTGACCATTCTTCTACTACCTGTGTAACTACAGACATGACCCCCATGCAGGATACCCATTCAGAGATCAACAGGGAGGCAAGTACAAGCATAGAAACAGGAGTGCCAAAATGGGACCTGAAACTATGTAGTATGGTGTCGCCTGTAATAGAGGTGTAACGGCCGAACAACATGACCAGGTAAAAGGTAAATATGCAGGAAAGCAGCAGGGGCCATATCAGGGTCATGCCATAGGCAGCTCCTGAAGCTGCCATAGTGGTGATACTTCCAGTCCCAATATTATATCCGATAAGGAAAATTCCAGGTGCGATAGATGCGAGAAAAAGGCTTATTTTTTTAAACATGGGATTATTTTTCGATTTTATATTTTTCTAACAGTTCAGGATCCGGATCGATGCCCAGTCCAGGATTCTCAGGCACGGTGACATAACCGTCTTTAACAGGATATAAAGGCAGTACAGGATTATACTGGCTCTCTACTGCCGGGTAGGTTTCCATGATCAGGGCATTATCAAGGGATGCCAGTAGGTGGATGGCCATATGAGGACTTCCATGGGGTGCCACAGGAATATGGAAAGCAGAAGCCAGCGCAGCAATCTTTCTATATTCAGTGATTCCTCCAGCCTTCACAGTATCCAGGTTGAGAATATCTGCCGAGCCGGCTTGTATCAGGTCACGGCATCCCCAGCGGGTAAACTCATTTTCACCAGCCACAACGGGTATATCCAGTGCCCGTTTTACCTCGGCACATCCATCAAAATCATCCGGCTCCACTGGTTCTTCAAACCAGAAGGGATTAAATTTCTCAATGGCACGTCCAAACCTTATGGCCTCATAGGCATTCCATTTATTATTTGCGTCGATAAGCAGGTCGATATCCGGACCAATGGTTTCCCTGACAGCCTTTACCCTGTCGATATCCTCCCCGAACGGGGCTCCGCCAACTTTCATCTTGACGGCATGGAATCCTTCTGCTACATAGCCTTTCATCTCACTGGCCAGGTCATCAATGGATTTTCCTTCTTCGTAATATCCCCCGGCTGCGTATACCCTGATTTTCTTCTTGAAGCCCCCGAGGACTCTATATACAGGAAGGTTTAGCGCTTTCCCAATGATGTCCCAGACAGCCATATCCACAGATCCCATGACCTCGATATAAGTCCCTTTGGCAACGGGTTTGCGATTATACCTGTACATCCTGTCCCAGATCCTCTCCACATCAAAAGGATTCTCACCTTTGATCTTTCCAAGCATGGATTTCCGAAGTGATGAAGGTCCTTTTGGCAGGCTACGCCCAATGATCCCCTGGTTGGTATGTAATTCGAGGTAGGTCATCCCTGGAGGTCCGCCTCCACTGACGATTATTGAATTCCATTTTCTGGGGGTAACACCAGGGAACTGAAGTTTAACCGATTTGATATCGGTGATCTTTAGGTCATTTATGTCGACCTGTGCCTGTTGAAAGGGGTCTTTACTGGCGTTCTGGTAAGCACTTAATACCGGGATAGCTCCCATAGCTGCCATTCCACCGGAGAATCTTTTAACAAATCCTCTCCGGTCTACATTTTTTGTATTCATAACACTTCTGTTGTGTGTAGTAAATATAAAAATTACTAACTAAGCATCAACAGAGATGTTTTATAGCAGAAAATCAGATTTAAGAGAGGTGGGTTTTACTAAGTACTCCTGGGACTTCTACCCTTGAGCGTCAAGACTTCCTGATGGTGCTGGACGACAAGCTTTTCATATCTTTCGCGGGACTGCTGGCGGTAAGATTCAAATTCCTCCCTTGTTTCTTCTAGGTCTTTTGTTGTTTGGCGGGTAACAACGAAACTTCTTTTAAACATTAGGAATAAGATTGTAAGCAATGCTATTAGAGCTAAAATAATAATCCACAAGATAGAATTATATAGCGCTTTGTTCATCTGGATGCCAAGGAAGGACATACTGTTCTTGTTTTTGATCGCCTGATCACGATCCTCAGATGTTTGTTGCAAGGTTTCTTGAAGGGAAACCATATCGGATTGAGTGCTTGCAAGTGATGTCTCCAATTGGCTGATTTCCCTTTTTGCAGCGTTTAGTGAATCAAGGGAATTCTTATTTATTTTTAGAAAGATATCATCACGTACTGCCCGGTAACCATTGTAGGAATTCATCTTTTCCTCCATGTAATCAAGTTGTTGCTGAAGGGTGGCAGTATCCAGGACTTCAGGGATGCTTGTCTGGGCCTGGGTGCAATATATAGCGGATAAATTCAAAATGATTATTGTCAGAACAGTCTGGAGTAGGCCGGTAAAATGAAGGGAAGGTGCTATTCTCATCGGTACGCAGATTTACAGGTTTATAGTATCACAGAATGTGATACGATTAAACTGTCAATATTGTTTCTGCGATTTGGGATTTTAATGAAAAACAATCAAGATAAATCCCGGAAGACTTTTTTGAAATGGTATCCGTAAATACTATAGGTGATGGCCAGTGGGAAGAGTTTTGGCCGGTAGATAAGACTCCAGAAGAAAAGACGCCAGTAATATACCTGGTTACTTGTAAAAATACCCAGAATGACCATGGACCGAAACAAGGCCAGGATCCTGCCAAATGTGAGAGCTGTCTGGGACGTGAAAGAGGGCGGAAAATCTTTTAGAAAAAGGATCACTCTTTCATAATAGGCTTTACTTGAATAGATATTTTTGACAATGGTCTGGTATCCTGCAAGCAGGACTTCCTTATCCATTTTGGGTTTAAAGTTGATGGAGTAGCCTGTGTTGTCTCCGCTGGCGTAGTTTATGATTCTGCCCTCAGCTGACAGGCGTTTGTATAGCCTTGTATTGTTTGGGGCATTCAGCAAACCTACCATGGCTGTGATGATACCACTTTGTTGAATAAAATCGATCTGGCGTTGAAAAATGCCCGGGGAATCATTGTCAAAACCCACAATGAATCCGGCCATTACTTCCATACCGTTGGACTGGATCTTATTAACGCATTGGATCAGGTCACGTTGCTTGTTCATTTTTTTGTCGCATTCCTCGAGGCTAATTTCGTCAGGGGTTTCAATACCGATAAATACCTTGATAAAACAAGCTTCTCTCATCTTTTGCATTAAGGCTTGATCATCAGAAAGATTAATCGATGCTTCGGTGGTAAAATCAAACGGGTGACCATGGCTCTTGTTCCAGTTGATTATGGCCGGCAGCAATTCGTGTAATAGTTTTTTCTTATTGCCAATAAAATTATCATCCACAAAAAACACATTTCCCCTGTAACCTGTTTCATAGATGTTTTCAAGCTCCAGCAGGATTTGCCTGCTTGACTTTGTCCGAACTTTGCGTCCGAGCAGTGCAGTAATTTCACAAAACTCACAATTAAAAGGGCAACCCCTGGAATATTGGATGCTTAACTGGGCATACTTTCGTTGATTAAGCAAAGAATAATCAGGAACAGGACTGCTTTCCATAGTGGCATGTTTTTCAGTCCGGTATATCTTCCTGGCCCGGTTCATACCCAGGTCAGACAGGAATTGAGGGAGCGTTATTTCCGCTTCGTTCAGCACCAGGTGGTCAATGTCTTTATAATTCTCCGGTTCACCGGTGAACAATGGACCACCTGCCACTATTTTCTTTTGATGTTTTTTACATCTCCCGATGACTTCCCTGACGGAATCCTGCTGAATGGACATGGCTGAGATAAACACGTAATCTGCCCAATGTATATCCTTATCATGGAGGGAAACAACATTCAGGTCCACAAGCTTTTTTTTCCAGGCGTCAGGAAGCATGGCAGCCACTGTGATGAGTCCCAATGGAGGATTCGCCGCCTTTTTTGAAATGAATCGCAAGGCATACTTAAAGCTCCAGTATGTATCAGGTGTTTTCGGATTGACGAGTAAAATATTCATGACGCTGGAAGAATTAATTGTGTTCCAGACAAATATATTTTATAAAAAAAAATTTCGAAAAAAAAGGTGATGAAACGCAAGTTATCCGGGCCAGTAAGCATGAAATTGTGTCGAATGGAATTCATCCGGGATGGATGGCATTGGTCACTTAACTGCTTCCGAGTGCATTTTTTATTCCGAGAAGATATTGCCTGGATACCGGGATGTCCTCTTCAACTTCATTCATTTTAAGATAGATCCTGCCATATTCTCTGTGCAGTCTCATGACATGGTCCATGTTTATGATATAGGTCCGGTGACACCGGATCATCTGGGAAAAAGGCCTGAGCTGGTCCTCAATACTTTTAAAGGTAGTCCGCAATAATTTTTTCGTCCCAGTACCTCCGGACAGGTAATGGATTTCCACATAGTTTTCAGCGGATTTTACCAGGATCAATTCACCGGATGCAAAGGCCAGCTTTTCAGACCGGTTCTCTGAGACAAGTTCGATATGTTCCTGCCGTTTCTCCCGGTGCTGTACTTTAAAACCTTCCACCTGCAGTCTTAATGACTTGACCTCCTTTATGAACAGGATAATAAGCGGAGGTGCCAGGCTCAGTATCACAATCTTTACCGCGAGGTACATGGATAATTTTACATCGGCAACATAAGCAGTATAAAATGCCCAGGCAACAGAATTCAGGACCCATAAAAGGAGCTGTACCATAATTTCCCGTTTTAGATCCCAGTTTTTCCTATTTAGCCGTTTGGGGAAACTCCAGGGTAAAATAATTTGAAGTGCACCGATCAGTAGAAAGGTAATTCCGCTGAACCCGGCAATGGTCAGGATATAATTGTTGACATCGACGTTGTCGAGTTCGAAGGGTTGAAAAAATAATATGAAGAGGAACAATCCAAGGGCGATTCCAAACCCAATACTCAAAAAAGCCCTCAAGGCATTGTCAAACGGGTAGGGTTTATCTAGGAAATCAAACATGTTTGATCTGGCTTACAGGTAACCATGGAATAGCTGCTTGAATTTAAACAATAATTGCCATATAGAGGCATTAACCTCATGTGATTCATGCCTGCTTGACAAAAGGATAAGGATGAACCTGGCATTCCAAAGTAAATCCGAAAACGTTTATGATGGAATAAACCATGTTTGGTGTAATTATTAGATAATCATATACATGGCTAAAAAGTGTTTAAAAATAACTGTATATAAAATGCACAATAACGTATAAATAGTTTACATTTGATTAACCTATTTTCAAGAACATTTATGGTAAACGGTAATATACTTATTGTTGATGATGACGAAGAAATTCTTGTAGCATTAATGTTGTTCCTGAGAGAACATTTCACGAAAGTCCATGCCCGAAAAAACCCGCAGGAGGCCTTGGCCTGTTTGAATAGTGAAGATATAGATGTTTTCATACTGGATATGAATTTAACCCCAGATGCCAGTAAAGGCAGAGAGGGGATAGAGCTTATGAATACCATCAGGCGAATTGATCACCACGCAGTTATTGTATTCATTATCGAATGGGGGGATGCAGAGCTTGCTAACGCCGCGATTAAGGCCGGCGCAAATAATTATATTCAAAAACCCTGGGATGACCTGAAATTGTTGGCGACAGTAAGGTCAGCGATGGATTTGAGCAAATCCAGGCAACTTGTTGAAACACTCCGTGAACAGCAACGGAATCATCATATTGACCAGCATAATGATCATCAGATGGTATATGGTCGATCCAGGCTGATGGAAGAGCTGATGAAAACTGTAGACAAAGTAGCAGGTACTGCTTCCAATGTGCTCATTCTGGGAGAAAATGGTATAGGAAAGGAACTACTTGCACGTGAAATCCATCTCAGGTCAGAAAGAAAAGCTGGAGTTTTTATTAAAGTTGATCTTGGGTCCCTGAGTGAATCATTGGCTGAACGTGAATTATTCGGGTACGTAAAAGGGGCATTCACGGATGCTAATATGGATAAACCAGGCTGTTTTGAAATGGCTTCAGGAGGTACCATATTCTTTGATGAGATTACAAACATTACATCGTCACTGCAGGTAAAGTTATTAAATATTCTGAAAAACAGAGAAGTAACAAAACTTGGGTCTAATCTTGCCATGGCTATTGATACCAGGATCATTTCCGCAACAAATAGCTACGTAAACAAGATAGTGTTTGATAAAACAATCCACGAGGATTTGTTGTCTTGTATTAATACTATCCGAATCGGTATTCCTCCTCTTCGTCGCAGGATGGAGGATCTTCCTTTACTTGTTGACTTTTTTCTTAAAAAGCTGAGGGAAAAGTATAAAAAACA
>CAZXOJ010000216.1:0-7241 GCA_964642325.1 uncultured Bacteroides sp.
TCAAAAGAAGAAACAGGATTTTTATTCAATTATGCGTACCGGATCGATATGAGCAAAGGGAAGCTATCCTTTGGCCTGGCGGCCGGGCTCACCAGTATCTCCCATAACCTGAACTCGATCAGATATACCGACGCAGGAGACATGCTTCTCCAGGATCCCGGAAGGAGAGCGTTTTTGCCGGCAATCAGCATTGGGAGCTATTACTATACGGATAAGTTTTATGCCGGTATTTCATTGCCCCTACTGACCAACAATAAGATGAACCAGCAAACCGGTAGGTACCGCATAGGTTTTGATCCGGCAGCCACGAATTATAGCCTGGTAACAGGATATCTCCTCGGGTTGTCTGATAAGCTGGAAATGCTGCCCTCCTTGATGTTCAGGACCAACCCTGCCGTAGCGACTGTCCTGGATATACATTGCAGTGTCATATACAACAAGAAATTATCGATTGGTGCGATTTTCAGGACCAGCGGGAACCTATCCGCCATTTTGCAAATCCAGGCCAATCGCCAGTTAAGGGTGGGATATTCATACGGCTACGAACTATCCGGACTCAGCTCATACCAACATGGATCACATGAAGTTGTGCTCCAGTATAATTTCAGGTATATAATGGATGTAGTGAACCCAAGATATTTTTAAAACATAAGATAATGCAAAAATTATTTTTACTCTTATCGATGCTTTTGCTTTTCAGTCCACCTCTACTGAAGAGCCAGGACCACTATCAGGTATCTCTGACAGGTTTTAGCAGCAACAAGTATGATGAATTCTGCCCGGTTTTGTACCGGGACCAGATCATTTTCACTTCCAACATGGAAGATGAACTTATGGTTGCTCACAAAAACAACAAGAATAAAAGCCTGTTTACTATTTTTAGAGTGGATGCTGATCCTGAGAACTGGAGTGAATCCCAGGAGGTTTTTGACCGGAGTCTTGTGACCCCATACAATGACGGACCCGCATCCTTCAGTCCGGATGGCAAGCGGATAGTATATTCCAGGAATATTGACACCAAAGCCAAGGTTAAAAATGTATTCGACCTGGATAATACACTGGGGCTCTTTTTTGCAGAGCTGATCGAAGGTGAATGGGGTAATGTGACAGGATTCAAATACAATAGCATCGAATATTCGATCACCACCCCCTGTTTCAGTCCGGATGGGCAATATGTCTATTTTGCTTCGGATATGCCGGGAGGATACGGCGGAACGGATCTGTACAGGTCGGTTTTTGAAAACGGTGAATGGAGTGAACTGGAGAACCTGGGTGAGACAATCAATACAAAAGGCAATGAGGTTTCTCCCTTCATCGCCCCGAACGGGGATCTGTTCTTTGCCTCCGACGGCCATGAAGGCCTGGGCAAGAAAGATTTATTCCTTTCCAGGTTCTCAGATTCAGATTGGATCACACCGGTTCATCTGGATGTTCCCATCAATTCAAAGGAAGATGATTTCGGATTGGTTACAGATGGTGAATTTTCAACAGGGTTCTTTTCTTCCAACAGAGGTCGGACAGATGATATCTATCAGTTTTCCACGCTGGTCCCTCAACTTATTAACTGCGATACAATGGTCGAGAATCAGTATTGTTATGAATTCTGGGATGATATGTATCCGGGGATGGACTCTCTGCCGGTTAATTATGAATGGGAATTCAGTGATGGGACAAAGATCCGGGGGATCAATGTAATACACTGTTTGCCAGGGGCCGGGAAATACTGGGCCAAACTGAATATAATTGATAACTCCACCAGCAATACATTTTTCACACAAACTTCCATGGAGTTTGAGCTGGAAGACCACATCCAGCCTTTCATCACCAGTAGAGACGCTGGTATTGTGAATACGATGCTGTCATTCGATGGATTGAGCTCGAACCTGCCAGGGTATACCATTGAAGAATACATATGGGATTTTGATGACGGAACCTTCCTGACCGGGGTAGAAGCGGAACATCAATTCGCTAAAACCGGTGTGTATGGGATTAAAATGGGTGTAAAAGGCCATGATGAAGGCGCTGAAGGCATGGAGACTCGGTGTGTGATAAAACCGCTTAGTATTGTCCGTGATAACCAGGCACTTGCAATGTACATGGCCGGGATAGAATCCCCGGAGATGGCGGAGACACGTAACATGGAAAGGGATACCTCGGAGACCAGCCAGGATTTCTCAGTCTATGATGTTAATCCGGAGGAGGAAGTTTTCAGGGTTGAGGTACTGGCATCAGAGGAGAAAATACAGCTGGAGGATAACGTTTTTGATCCTCTGAGGGAGGAATACGAGATAAAAGAATTTTACCTGGCTACGGACAGCCTATATTCCTATACTATCGGGGAGTATAATTCCCTGCTTGAAACATATGGTGTCTATGGTGATGTTTTGGAAAAAGGTTTTACATCGGCCCGGGTTAAGACATACGTGGTTGCAGAGCTGCCGACGGAAGTGATCGAAAAGATCAACCGCGATTTTGCTGAGCTTGCCGATGCGAATTTTGAATTTAACAAGACAGAAGTTGCCGAAAGCTCTTATCCCATACTTGACAAGGTGGTCAGAATCATGATCGAAAATCCTGACCTGGTGATGGAGATTGCAGCCCATACTGACAATATCGGCTCTTTTGAGTTCAATTTGGAATTATCACAACAAAGGGCACAGTCTATCGTAGACTACCTTGTATTGCAAGGGATAGAAAAGATCCGGCTGGTCGGGAAAGGTTACGGTGAGTCGAGACCCGTTTCGACCAACAGCACAGAAGAAGGAAGGATATTGAACCGGCGGGTTGAATTTATAATTCTGAATGAGCAATAAAACATAGAATGCTTTGATATCTTTTTTGAAGAAAATATCATTACTGTTGTTTGTTATAATCACTGCAGGTGAAATATCCGCCCAGTGGCTTTCAGACTACACATATCGGAAAAAGATCGTGATCAGTGACAGCGTGGTATATGGATCGGAGGACCTGGTCAATTATCCATTGCTTGTCAGCCTCATTGATCCTGACCTGAAATCTGTATTCCATGGAGGTCTTGTCTTTAGTGACACAGCGTGGGATATCAGGTTTACGGAAAATGATGGTACTACTTTGCTCGATCACGAGGTTGAATTGTTTACTGCATCTACAGGTGAACTAGTCACCTGGGTGAGGATCCCGGTATTGTCATATACTGAGGACACAGATATATATATGTATTTTGGCAACCAAGCTACCGATAGTGACCCGTCCACATCCAAAACCTGGAGTACTGATTACCAGGGAGTGTGGCATCTTAATGAAAATGTAGAGGATGCTTCACAATATTTTAACAATGGCGTTAATAGTGGTGCAGTTTCAGTAACAGCCAAGATCGGAAATGGACGTAAATTTGAGGGAATTGATGATAATATTAGTATACCTAATAGTGCCAGCATAAACATTACGGGTGATATTACCTTGGAAGCATGGGCAAGAGTTACCGATGAAAGCGAGGTGAACTGGGTCATAACCGGGAAGAATTATGACTACTGGCTGTGGTATGAAGATACTACCTTACGGTTTTATGCAGGTGAAACAAATGTTATAGATACGATAAGCCTCACAACAAACCAATGGTATCATGTAGCCGGTACTTATGACGGGTCCATGATGAGGTTGTTTTTGGATGGAACGGAAGTAGCCTCAAAACCCAATTCAATTCCGACAAGCAACGATTCGAATGCTCCTCTTACCATTGGTAATTATCCACCAACACCTGATCCATGGAATTTTACAGGTGATATTGATGAGGTCAGAATTTCAGGTTATGCACACAGTGGGGATTGGATTAAAACCTCCTACAGTAACCAGAAGAATCCGGCTCAATTTGCAACCGTTGAAATAACGGAAACAATGAATGACCTTCCATGTAATGCAATATTTTTACCACTGGATACTGCCTGCTCTTCCAATATCTTCAGTAACCAGTATGCTACTGATTCAGGAATTCCTCTGACTGAATGTGATGGTTACGCTGGTGGCGATATCTGGTTCAAGATCGAGGTGCCGCCAGCCGGAAATGTTGCTGTTAAGATTGAGTCAGGTTCCATTCCCGAAATCCCTGATACCGTCGACTGGCTTAATCGCCCGGGACTTGCAGTGTACAGAGGAACATGTGGTTCCCTTACCCACGATACCTGCTGGATTGATCCTGACAGTGGAGCACCATTCCTGAAGCCGGAAATATTACTTACAGGTTACACCCCTGGGGATACGCTGTATCTCAGGGTATGGGACCATACCAATGATGATAATGGAAAATTCAGGATATGCGTCCTGACTCCTGTGCCCCAAATATTTAATGTATTCGGTTCTGGGTCATATTGTATCGGAGGTTCCGGGCTTTCCATTGGTGTGAATAGCTCAGAAGTGGGAGTGAATTATCAGCTGAAAAAAAATGGGATGGACGAGGAAGCCCCCTTACCTGGGACAGGAAGTATGCTTACATGGCCAAGTCAAACGGAAGGTGTATACGAAGTTTTGGGTACTATTGGATCTTCAGGTTTATCGGAAAATATGAATGGTCGGGCCATTGTCATTGAGGACCCCCTACCCGTTGTAACCTTTGGATATGGGTTTGAGAAGACGATAACCATTGATTCTGGTAATGTTGCTGGGACGGAAGATCTGGTAAATTTTCCAATGTTGGTGAGCATTCCCGACGATAATAACCTGAGGACAACAGGAAATGGTGGTAATGTCCAGAATATTAATGGATATGATATCGTTTTTACCGATGAATATTATAATCCCATTCCTTTTGAAAGGATCAGTTATGACCCTGAAACAGGTGCCTATTCTGCCTGGGTGAGAGTTCCACTTATTTATTACGATACCGATAGCCATATCCATATGCTGTATGGAAAGTCAGGAATAAGCACCGATCATTCCTCTATCGAGACCTGGCCTTCCGGTTATGTACAGGTGATGCACCTGGATGGTGATTTTACCGATGCTTCCTTAACAGGCAATTATGGGGTGAATGATGGTACTTCTGATACGGTTGGAAAACTTGGTTATGGTAGAAGTTTCGATGGAGTAGATAATAAAATTACTGTTTTTGATGACCCGACACTGGATAGTACAAATGATGAAGCAACATTTTCCTTATGGATTAATTGGGTGAATTCTGCAGATGGAGATTATCAGCTGGTAATGTCTTCCAGTAACCGGTATATTACACCAAAAAGTGGATATGAATGGGCATCCCAGGGATCTGGCAATCACTATTTTTATCCTAACGGTGAGACAGATATGGACTATAATCTGGGCCCCAATCCGTTTACAGATAATACATGGCAACATCTTGCGGTTACATTTAAGTATAGTACTAAAGAGGTAAAAATATTTGTGAATGGGGTCCCCATGACTTTCACGGTAATAAATGTTCCGACTTTATGGACTTCCCTGGCCAGCATTGATACCTGGTTCTGGGGTGGCAATCCAACTATAAATACCCGCTATTTTACCGGTTCTATGGACGAGATAAGAGTCCAGACAGTTGCCAGGTCAGGAGACTGGCTTAAAACGGAATACGCAAATCAAAACAATCCATCAGGCTTTTATTCGGTATCTGCGGAAGTTCCTTTTGAACCACTTGTGGATGTCTGTCTTGATGATGCTCCCTTTATTTTAAACCAGCCAAAACCAGCTGGAGGAAGCTATTTCGGAACAGGTATAAGTGAAGGATCGTTTGATCCAAGGGTTGCAGGAGCGGGTGATCACATCATTACCTACAATTATACAGATGGGAACGGATGTGTTTCCTCAGGTTCAAAGATCCAAACCGTGCAGGATCTTCCCACACCGATCATTTCTGGTAACAACAACCTTTGTCCAAACGCTTCCACAGAAATTTATAGCACACCGAATGTTGTTGGCAATTCCTATTTCTGGGAGATTACCGGTGCAGGAGCCTCCATTACTGGTGGTCAGGGAACAAATGAAATAACTGTTGATTGGGGTTCTGCATCCGGAACAGTAAAGGTTAGTGAAACAATTATTGCCACGGGATGTGACTCGACAGCTGCTGATTTTATTGTCACCATTGTGGATGTGACCGATGCGTTTATTACCTGCCCGGGAGAGAGAACGGAATATCTTGATGATAATTGCAAATTTATTATACCGGATTATACGACCTCAGCCTTTGTAAATAATAATTGTGAACCAGATCCTATCATAACGCAGTCACCTCTTACCGGAACCACGATCAGCGGATCAGGAACGATTCAGGAAATTGTGTTATTGGCTCATTTTGAGCTTGGAAATGAGTCTGAGTGCAGGTTTAATATTTTACTCCAGGACACTATCCATCCTGACCTAACATCACTGAGAGATACTATGGTTATTGTTGAGGAGGGTATTTATAAGACGCATGTAACAATGCCATTACCAGTTTTTCTTGATAACTGTGGTGTTCAATCCATAATTAATGATTTCAATGGGGGAGCGGATGCAAGCGGTGATTATACTTATGGCACTACTAATGTTGTATATACCGTGACTGACATTAATGACAACATAAGTGAGTTTAATCAGCAGGTGATTATCAGTTCCGAAAATGAACCTGAATGGGGACTGATTATTCCCGAAGGATTTTCCCCCAATGAAGATGGATTAAATGACCGGTTTGAAATCCTGGGCATTGAGCAATATCCTGATAATGAATTACGGGTTTTTAATGTTCACGGCAATGAGGTATATCGCAAAAAAAATTATGATAATTCCTGGGACGGGACCTCTGCCAGCAACCTGAACAAAGGGGGCCGATTGCCAACGGGGACCTATTATTATGCCTTTTACCTGGGAGTGGAGAATGCCATCATCAAAGGGTTTGTTTATCTAAGGAGAGAATAAGAACTATGCCATTGAATAGAACATATAAGGTAAGCTATCTGTTGATCATCCAGTGGGTCTTTGTATGGATGCTTGCATCCTCACAGCAACTGCCACAATACATCCTGCAGGAATTTGTCCGTCCGGGGGTAAATCCTGCCTATACCGGTCTTGAAGGGATCTATGATATGGTTTTGCTGACGCGTCAGCAGTGGGTAGGTATGGACGGGGCGCCGAGGTCCTATTACCTGTCTTCCAATGTCCCGCTGCGCAGCCGCAGAGCAGGGGTAGGGTTCATGGCACAGAGCCAGTCAGCCGGGCCTTATATGCAGAGTGAGATTTTCCTGAATTACTCCTATACGGTGAACCTGGCAGAGCGATCC
>CAZXOJ010000217.1:0-4530 GCA_964642325.1 uncultured Bacteroides sp.
GAGAAATAATGTTAATTTGAATTTCATAGTTTGTAGTTTATAGGGATTCAATATTTACCATTCATCAAGTGTGATATTTAGGAAGGTGGCTTCTGAATCAACAGGTTTGGGGACCAGTATTACCTCGAAGGCCTGGCTTGTATTTGCAGGTACCTCATATTCAAATCCAACCATAATGGTTCCCGGATTATCAGCATCGTAATTATTGGTTGGGGCGGTGCTCCAGGTTTTCATTTGAACATTGTCAGGTCCCAGGACTCTCAGGTAAAGCGTTTTTCCATCATCGGTAAGTGTTGCTTCCTTATTCCCGAGCACAACATTGGAAAAGGTCACCATATTCCAGCGAACTTTGGTTGATTTATCAAGTGTTTCGATCTCATCCCGAATGATGGTGTATTTTCCGTCTTTGATCCCAACACCACGGGTTGCCTTTTTAAGTTGGCCATTGTAAACCGTTGAGATATCAGAAACAGCGTACATGAACGCTTCAGCGTCGGAATACTTATCAATTTTTGCGTAGCCATCCACTCGCTGTTGCTCATTATCAATGATCAACACATTATGTGAATAGGTGCCCACACGAAATACAGTCCAACGCTCAGCATCCTGGTCCTTGCCAAAAATACTCATCCCTAGTGACTCAAGGGATTCGTAATTCTGACTTCCTAAGTCAGTTGCCCACCGGCGATTATTAGCTTCCATTATAAATGATCCGATATCCATATGGCCATGGTTTTCCGAAGGTGTACCGGCCTTGAACCCGAGGTAGACAGCCATCGCGTCTGTCCACGAGGTTCGCATCATGGCCACCGGGTTAGGGCCCTGTCCCATCCAGAATTTTTCTGCCGGTTCAGTGATTTTGGATAGCGGGATGTCCTTTGCCCAGATCATGATAGCAGGCAATTCCCTGATCCCTGTAAATGATGAAAAATTGGATTGATCCAAAAATCTCTTTTCCGACCACAATACTGAAGGATTGTTTGTGCGGTCGGCAATCCAGAACATGGCCGTTTTCAGGTTGGTTCCGGTCCCGACATCGGCCCAGCTAAAACTTTTTCCGGTCGGTGTCAGCATATGTTTCATAAAGTCCCCTGATTCAAGGAAACCCTGTGTTGAAGTCAAACCCCTGTCAGTTCCCAGGTATTTCTCTATGGCGCTCAGGAACAGGACATTGAAAGTCGTTCCGTATCCCCAGTATCCATAACCCTCAGGATAGACCCCGTCGGGCTGATAGGCTTCCATGGGTATGGGTATGGATAGAAATGCCCTGTCAATGATCTCTTCCGCAAGGTCAGGGTAATCTTCCTGTATGGCCATGGCACCGAATACCATGCCGGCATTGCATACCTGGTTCCAGTTGTTATCAGATGTCAACCACCAGTTAAAACTAGCGTTTTCTTTGGAAGGATTTATACCTTTGATTAATATGGCGGATTTGATCACCTCCCTGTTGATGTCGGAAAGATCTTCATATAGCCAGTCATAGCCAATGGCTACCCCCATGGTCATTTCGGCTACGTCAAGGAAATGGGATGGATTCCAGTCACTGAACCAGGAAACTGCTACCAGTTCCTCCTCTGCCTTTTTCAGGTACTGTTCATTTTCTGTCATCCGGTAAGCATATGAGAGGTAAAATACACGCTTCAATAATTCACGGGAGGTACCCAAGAGGCGGCGCCCTACCATAACCCGTTCAAGTGCTGGTTTTGACAGCAGACTGGTGCTTTTCTCAATAATGGCGAGATGCATTTTATTCCAGGTTTCATCTGCTTCAATCAGGTCATGGATCTTCTGTTCTTCACCTTCCAACAGCAATATCCTTGGATGTCCTACATCCGATAAATCTTTGGGAGGTGGTGGTGTATCCTTTTTACATGATCCAACCATACCTATTACTGCAACCGCTAGTATAATCCTCAAAAAACTCGTTTTCATGCTCTTCTATATTTTACCATTCATCCAGTGAAATGTTTAAAAATGCAGCTTCGGCTTCAACAGGTTTGGGTACCAGTATCACCTCGAAGGCCTGGCTTGTATTTGCCGGCACCTCACATTCAAATCCAACCATGATGGTTCCCGGGTTTTCAGCATCGTAATTATTGGTTGGGGCCGTACTCCAGGTTTTCATTTCGATATTATCAGGTCCCAGGACTCTCAGATAAAGCGTCTTGCCATCATCCGTTAGTGTCGCCTCATTATTTCCCAGCTCCACATCTGAAAAGGTCACCATGTTCCATCGCACAAGGGTGGATTTGTCCATCGTCTCGATTTCGTCCCGTACGATGGTGTATTTCCCGTCCTTGATCCCAACCCCGCGAGTTGTCTTTTTCAGCTGGTTATTATAAACCGTGGAGATATCGGAGATTGCGTACATGAACTCGGCTGCATCAGAATATTTGTCAATCTTTGCATAGCCATCCACCCGCTGTTGCTGATCATCAATGATCAGCACATTATGCGAATAGGTACCCATGCGAAATATCGTCCAGCGCTCAGCATCCTGGCTGGTGCCAAAAATATTCATCCCTAAGGACTCCAGGGATTCATAATTTTGATTACCCAGATCGGTTGCCCATCTTCGCCCTTCTGCCTCCATGATAAATGACCCAATATCCATGTGTCCATGGGTAACCCTGGGAGTACCAGCCTTGAATCCAAGGTAGACCGCTTTTGGATCAGTCCAGCTGCTGCGCATCATGGCCACAGGATTTGGCCCCTGTCCCATCCAGAATTTCTCTGCCGGTTCAGTGATTTCGGAAAGAGGAATATCCTTTGCCCATATCATCAATGCCGGCAATGTTCTGATCTCAGTGAATTGAGAAAAATCGTCAAGCTCCAAAAACTTCTTTTCCGACCATAACATGCTGGGGTCATTGGAGCGATCTGCGATCCAGAACATGGCAGTATTCAGGTTGGATCCTGTTTTGCCATCAGCCCAGCTAAAACTTCCTCCTGTCGGTGTAAGCATGTGCTTTAAAAAGTCCCCTGATTCCAGGAAGCCGGGTGTAGAGGTTAATCCCCTGTCCGTTCCCAAAACCTTTTCAACCGCGCTTAGAAAAAGTACATTGAAACTGGTTCCGTATCCCCAGTAAGTATAACCCTCCGGATAGACCCCATCGGGTTGATAGGCTTCCATGGCTAAGGGAATAGACTGAAAAGCGCGATCTATGATCTCATCGGCAAGGTCCGGGTAGCTTTCCTGCAGGGCCAGGGCCCCGTAAACCATACCGGCATTACAAACCTGGTTCCAGTTCATGGGAGAAGTTAACCACCAGGTATACTGGCCGTACATTGATGGATTTATTCCCTTGGTTATAATGGCCTCCATGATAAGCTCCCGGTTATACATGGACAGATCGTCATAGAGCCAGTCATAGCCAATGGCCATACCCGTTGTCATTTCAGCAACATCCAGGAAATGAGAAGGATTCCAGTCGGTAAACATGGAAACTGAAACCATCTCTGCTTTTGCCTTTAATAGATAGCGTACATCCTCGGTCATCCGGTAGGCATAGGATAGATAAAAGACCCGTTTCAATAATTCACGTGAGGTGCCCAGAAGGCGGCGGCCGACCATAACTCGCTGAAGCTGTGGCTCTTCCAATATACTATCACATTCTTCAAGTATGGCAAGATGCATTTTTTCCCATGCCTCATCGGATTCAATAAGGTCATGGATCTGCTGTTCCTCACCTTCAAAAAGCAATATCCTTGGATGTTCTATTATGGAAGAATCGATGGGGGGCTGGTTTTCCTTCTTACATGAGCCAGCGATCCCTATTACTGCAATGGCCAATACTATACCTAGTAAACTCTTTTTCATGCTAAACAGTCCTTCGTTGAGTTAACGGGATCAAAATCAATTTATTATTCACCTGAAAGCCTCACCCGGACCAAACCTTTCTTATCCGGGAAAAGGTAGGCTGGGAGCCTTATTTCAATACGTTTCAGGTTTTTAATGGTTTTGTCAATCTCAAGGGGAGGAGGATCCAGCGAGATCACTGAAACCTCGAGATCTCCGGGAGTTAATATGGAGAGCTTTAGTTCTTTGCCATCCTGTTTCAGGACTGCACCATTTTTAACCGGTATCACCTGGGCCACAGTCATCAATGCCCAGGTAATAGTCCTGGTAGAATCATTTATCTCAAATTGATCTTCAATGATAAAAGACTGATTACTTTCCTTTATAAATTTGCGATGTAATGATGCAAGGTTTTTCCCGAAAATCTCTGTCATGTCTATGGTAACCTCTGGTTTTTCACCTGTCTTAAAATCTGTTATCGGGGCATGTGCTTTTACAAAAAACCGGGCATCATTCACGGTGATCGTGCTGTGCCCCGTGTTTCTTTTTGTCAACAGCGTCCACCTTGGGCAATCCTGGCAATGTCCTGATAGGTTAAAGCCAATCCTGTTTAACGGATAATAAGGCTGGTTACCGGGATCTATCACCCAGCGCACACCATCCAACTCAAAAATAAAAGTCCCTGCATCCATATTCCCATGGCTTATATTGGCTGATCCACCTTTTAC
>CAZXOJ010000217.1:4630-7186 GCA_964642325.1 uncultured Bacteroides sp.
CGGAAATTGGCACTTTCCAGAAACCCCGGGCTTTTTGAAATGCCAAAATCACTGCCCAGGGCGGTATTTAACATTTCAGAGGCCAGGACGGAGTAGCTTGTTCCATACCCCCAATAACCCGGACCTTCAGGATAAATGCCATCAGGTGCATATTCTTTCAATGAATTTGGCAGTTTCTCCAGGGCCCGTGCTATGGTTTTTGCAGCCAGTTCAGGATCCCTTTCAGCAATGGCCAATGCCGCAGCTATCATTCCCCCATGACAAACAGCATTCCAGTTGTTGCTGCTGTTGATCCAGAACATCCGGGTCCCTGTTTCATTAAAGCTCGGTTTAAGTCCCTTTTCAATTAAGGAAGATTTGGCAATATCGACCGTTTGTTGTGGAAGAGCCTTACCAACCCAGTCAAGTGCCAGGGCCACGGCAAAGGACATCTCCGCGATATCCAGGAAATGTTGTGGATTCCAGTCAGAAAACGCACAAACTGCATTCAATTCTTCATCAATCCGAGTTAGGATTTCAGGATCCTTATCCATGCGGTAAACCATGCACAATACACCCATTCTTTCAGCCATTCGGCGTGAAACTGATAAGAGGCGGAACCCTGTTAACTCGCGCTTCAGCAAAGGCTCTTCAAGAATCTTTGCAGCTTCATTTTGCAGGTACTGATAGTATGCCTGTACCAGCGGATCTGATTTCAACTTTTTCTTAAGATCCTTCTCAATCTTAGGAGTTAGTATAAGTCTTGGATGTTTTTTAGATATGTTCTTCTTGATATAATCAGCCGTAATCGGGTTTTCAAGCTTTGGAGGCTCATTATCAATCGCCAGCGTATGTGAATAGACTGGGATCAAAAAAAGCAAACTTAGCCAAATAGCATATCGTGATGTAAATTTCATATTGAATGGATTTTAGTTTTTTGGAATAAAATGAAAAGCCTCTCCCCAGGACATTACAAGCAAGGGATATGGTATTGATTCTGCTCTCCTGTGCATTTTCCAGAAAGGGTGCCGGCTGTGAATTCCATGGCCCAGCTCGTTTTCATGTGCTGAAATTACCAGGTCAGGATCAAATCCTCTTATCCAGGTCGGACTCATGTAAGAGTTATACATTAAAACATCAATCTGATGTTGGTTTTTAATGTCAAACAACCAGAGAGTATCTTCTGCGATCTGTCCGGCATTCTGGTCGCCATTGTGCGAGAGGCAAAGTCCCTCAGGAGTATAAACAACAGCCACATTATTCAGATAATCACCCTGATGCCCTGGATAAACAGTCGTTTTAAGCTCTTGTTTGCCGTTTTGTACAGGCAATGTATGTCTCATGTTTGCATCCCTTTCCAGGTGACTTAGCTTTTCGTAGAATGGTTTATCCTTCCATACATCAGGAGGTGCAACCACCGGCTTGCCCTGCTCCATAAATGCCCGGGCAACCCATTCATCAGCATGGTCAGTGTGCCAGTGACTGATGAATAGTACATCGCATTGCTCAATTATTCTTCCAATGTCGGCTTTTGTGTCAGTATAAAAAGTGTCAAAACGTACAGATGGCCTGATCAGGTCAAAAGCGATGGTGACAGAGGGGGTACGGACAACAAAACTGTGGCTGTATAATTTCCAGATTATGGCACCTTCTTCAACTTCTGTTTTTTCTATTTGATCTGCCATGTTTTCAATCCTGTTCTGGAGGAATTCCTGCACAGGTAGACGCTGTGGAGCGTATACATCGTGAAATATACCATCGAGGAGGTATAATGCCAATGTTCGTTCCAGGGGCTCAGGGATTTGCGGTGGAAAGTTGCTTAATACCTCATCAGCCTTGTTTAAAATTACTTCAGCCTGTTGATTTATCAGTTCATCCTGTTTCTGGGTAAGTCCTGGATCAATAGGGACGTATTCCTGGGCAAAAGAATGACCAACGAGAATAAACAGGAGGATGATTAAACCATTAAACTTTTTCATTTTGGTTTCAGATTAGTTCTGTGAGCTATTCCAATTGATTAATCTCCTGAAAGCCTTATCTTGATGTAGCAGTTATCGCCTTCGACTGTCCAGGCAGGTATGCGAATTTCAACGCGTTTTAATCCTTCAATCTGCACGTCCAGTTTCAAGGGGGCAGGATACAGTGAAACAACCGATACAGCAAGGTCGGGATGGGAGAGGTTTTTCAGCTTGATCTCCTTTCCCTCCTGCTTGAAAATGGCACCTCCATCGACAATTTCCACATTTGCAGTTGTAATGAATTGCCATGTTATCAGATTTGTTTCTTCAGATAGTTCTATGTTATCTTCTATGACCAGGGAAGTCGGACTATCCTTGATAAACTTGCGGGATGCACCTGCTACCTGTCCGGCCAATGCCTCGGACATATCAAAGCTAGCTTCAGGAAATTCTCCTTCCTTAAAATGGGTAATTGTTGCCATCCCGTCAACGACATGCAACTGGTTGTTTATTGAAATGGTGCTATGCGCAAAGCTGCTTTTCGTTAGAAGTGTCCACCGTTCTGAATCCTGGTCGTTGTTCCAAAGATCGAAACCGGCCTGCTCCAGCTCATTATAAT
>CAZXOJ010000218.1:0-7168 GCA_964642325.1 uncultured Bacteroides sp.
TTGTAGCTGAGGTTGCCCTGCCTGTCTGTCAGCTTGAATTTAAGCAGGTTCTCACCAGGTACAGGAACATATGTATACACAAACCTCCTTCTTTCGATCTTATGCGATTCAAATCGATCCAGATTATCATTGTGATATATTTCAACATCCAGTTCTGAATCCCTTTCGAGCGTCATGGGTATCTCAATAGGCTGGTCCGAGTCTACATAAAGCAATGTATCCCTGACTTTTATCTTGTCCACAATTTTAGGCGTCATATCCATCAGGCGAGCAGCCTGCGTGAGAAGGATAGCGGAAGTTATAGCCATTTCCGCTTCGAGGTAATCGGCTGGGATCTCTATGCTTTGGGTCGTAGGTTCATAACCTTCACCTTCAACAAGTAGGTCATATGCACCTGCAGCAGCAGTAAAAGTAAATGCTCCTGTTGTGGGATCAGCATATGTTACAGCAATGGTGTCCCGGCTGTTTTTTTCTATAACGGAAACCATTACGGGCGTGCCCAGGTTATCCTCTATGCCCACCATACCATTGACCAGGAATTTCCTCGGGTGGGTCTTCGAAAAAATCTCAAACCGGTATAGGTCGGTACGTCCAAAACCCTCATCCCTGTATCGTGGAAAATAGGCAAAAGCACCGTTGTGAACCGGGTTGAAGAAAACATCATCATCTGTAGTATTGATCGGATGGCCAGCATTGATCGGGACAGCCCAGCTTCCGTCAGAGAGTTTTGTCGTATACAGCACATCATAGCCTCCCATGTTATAATGTCCATAGGAACTGAAATACAATGTTTTGCCATCAGAGGTAATGAAAGGTGTCTCCTCGTTGTATTTGGTATTGATGGTAGTTCCGAGATTTACGGCCCGACCCCAGTCACCATTTGATCCTTTCACTGAATAATAAATATCCAGTCCACCAAATCCCCCCTTGCGGTTACTTGTAAAATACAGGGTGTCTCCTTGTTTGTTGAGACTTGCATGTGATTCCCAGTATTTTGTGTTGATGTTTTCATTCAGCTTGGTCAGGGCAGACCACCTTCCGTCCACATAATTACTGGTATACAGGTTGCCGGTGAAGTTATCATTCCGGTAAATAAACAATGTATTTCCGTCATAAGATAGTGATGTCGGGTAGACATCATCGTCTACCTGCAATTCTTCCATCAGGATCCTTGGAAATGACCATTCTCCATCAATTTTTTCGGAATATGCGAGTGCATCGAAGAAAGCTTGTTTTTGCACAAAAACAAGCCTGGTTTCATCCCCCGAAATCACCGGCAGCACATCCGAGAATCTCGTATTGATCCGGTCTCCCAGATTTTCCATTTCAATATCTACAGGCCTGGTTTGAAGATCGATAGCATTTTTGCAGGCCCTGATCTGTTCATTTACCAGTTCCAGGTCATATAATTCCGAATCCGCCTGGTCCCTAAAAAGCTCATAGGTTTCAATGGCCTTTGGAAGCTGGTCGTTGATCCTGTAGGCATTGCCAAGGTAGAAATAAGCTTCCAGCGGGGCTCCCGTTTCCTTAAAACTGTTTTCCTTGAACTTCGGATTGATGTTCTGGACAGCTTTTTCAAGGAAGCCGATGGCTTTTTCCTTTTCATAAGGATCATTCAGGTAACAGACCCCTATTTTATAGTTGACGTTGTCATTATCCGGATATTGCTTGTTTAATCGCAGGTAGGTAGGCAGTGCCTCAGCATATTCCTCAAAAAGGAATTCTGATTCTGCATACAGAAACAATTCCCGGAAATTGCCATCGGGCTGGGTGAAGCCGTATTGGCAGAGCATGAAGAAAGTAAACAGTAGTGCGGAATGGCGTTTCATATAATTTCGGGCATCAAAGTGGTGTTAACAAATTTAAGAATTATACTGAAAGTACAATCAAGCATACGGCCCCCCGGTTGTTGATAACCATTTTTTTGACCGGCTGGTCTTTAGCTAGCGTTGAATGGGCTTAGATTTACCGCCAACCTGCAGTACCGGGGCATGGTTAAATACTTCTTTCAGGGTCAAAGTCCTGAAGCGTATTTCCAATGCTTCTCAGGAAGGAACCTCCCAGGGTACCATCCACTATCCGGTGGTCATATGCCATGGAAAGGATCATCATTTGCCTGATGCCGATGGCATCTCCCTGGGGTGTTTCAACGACTGCGGGTTTTTTCTGTATGGCACCAACCGCCAGGATAGCCACCTCAGGCTGATTTATCACAGGTGTACCGGCGATGTTCCCGAAATTACCCAGGTTGGTCACTGTGAATGTCCCCCCCTGGATCTCTGCAGGCCGGAGCTTATTGGAACGTGCACGGTCGGCCATGTCATTTACAGCCGCAGCCATTCCAGCCAGATTCATTTGATCTGCATTCCGGATAACCGGTACGATCAGGTTACCGCCAGGCAGGGCTGTTGCCATGCCTATGTTAATGGATGATTTGCGGATGATACGATAGCCGTCAAGGGACACATTAATGTCAGGGAATTTCTTCAGGGTTCTGGCAACGGCTTCCATTATCAGTGTTGTAATGGTAAGTTTCTGATTGTATTTTTGCAGGAATTCTTCTTTAACCCTCTCCCTCCAGCTCATCATTACGGTGACATCAGATTCCACGAAAGATGTAACATGAGGGGCTGTTTGTTTGGAATAAACCATGTGATCGGCAATGAGCTTCCTCATGCGGTCCATTTCCTCAATGGTTGATTCACCCGAGCCATAGACCTGCTCCGGGCTGATCAGCTTGTGTTGAGTTCCGGCATTTTTTTCAGGGCTGGTTTCTTCGGGAATTGATGTGGATTCCGGAACAACCGTTTCTTTACGCGATATTATGTCTTTATTATCTACTTTCCTGTTCTCCAGGTAAACCAACAGGTCTGCCCGGGTGATGCGGCCTCCCAATCCTGTTCCACTGACCATTTCCAGTTCTGTGGGACTAACATTATGATCCCTGGCTATTTTCCTGATCACCGGTGATAAGAAGGCGTATTGGGAGAGGTTCCTGGTTTCAAATACCTGGCTTTTGGCCGCTTTTTTTTCAATTTCCTTCTGTTGATCAGTATGCTTTTGCCCGGTATCTTCCAATCCTGTTATTTCAACATCCTCCCTGGACAGGTTTTTTGTGGATTTGCCCACACTTTCTCCTCCGGTTGCTATAAGGGCTATGACCTGGCCTACTTTTGGTACATCACCCTCAACGCTCAAGATCTTGTACAGGATACCGGTCCCCGGAGAAGGTATTTCACTATCCACTTTATCCGTTGCAACTTCCACCACTGGGGTATCTACCTCAATCGGGTCACCCTCCCGGACAAGCCATCGGGTGATCTCGGCTTCAATGATACCTTCTCCCATGGCTGGTAATATGATTTCGATCTGTGCCATTTTCGCTATCAGGAATGGATAAAAATAAAAAAAAGTTTCAGGGCAAACCTACAAAACTGGATCTTTCCTTCCTATTTGGCGGAAATTCCGCAACAGGATCATGACATCGGTTAAAACGCTGTAATTCTTTACATACATCATATTCAGGTTTGCCTGGGTTTCTGCACTGGCATTTTCACTACCCAGCGCGTCTGAGGGGAAAAGGACCCCTGGTTTTATGGTTGGCAGGTTCAGGTGTTCCGGGTCCGGGTGAAAACCGACCCATGAGTACCTTCCGGTCAGCACCCTGAAGATATTCAGCATGGCCTGCGCGGGATGCTTTACCATGAACACAAGGATGGGTGTACCTGCAAGCAGGATTATGGAAGATACTACATCGAAAAACTTTTTAATCCGCCTGTTGGCCGGCTTGTTTATAGATTCAAAATCAATGAGATAGAGGTCGCCAGGCGCATTGATAGAATGGCTGCCTATAATGGACAGGCTCTCCGGTGGGGCAATCTTGTATTCTACCCTTCCATTGGTTAAAAGCATCATCTTGCGGATGATATCCTGGGAAGAAATATCCCTGGCACAGAAGATGATCTCGTCAACATGATTGATCTTTATGATCTCCTGCAACTGGTCAATATGACCCATGTAACTGTCATCATCATTTATGGCTGGATTCACAAAACCGAGGATTTCACCTTTGGCTCCAGCTTTCTGAAACATCGATTCGACCCGCCTGGATTCATCGTGTTTCCCGATTATGATGATTTTCTTGTTGCTTTTCAGCTCAAACCGGAAACCTGTAATCCGGGAAAAATGGAACAGCAGGCTGATCAGGTAAGCTGATATCATGGTCCAGACCGCTCCCATGAGGAGGAGGGCCCTGGAGAAACGCAGGGATTCAGGAAGCAGGGCATAGATCACAAGGATGACCAGTGTCCCTGTAAAAATACCCTTGAAAATACGGGATGGTTTTGCAGGTGTGTCATAGGCCCCTGAAAAAAACATGGAAATAAGCCAGATGAGGATGTATATCGGAACAACAATGGTCATGTATTCATGGGGATACTGGGTATTGCCCTGGAATTTGTACAGTTCCCAAACCGGCTTGATCAGGTAAAAGCCGATGTAGATCAGAATGGCCTGGAACGCCGGCAGGGAGAAATTCCTCAGAAAACGCCTGAACAGGGCAAGGAGTGCCCGAAAGTAAACAGCCAGGTTTATGATGGCTGCATAGCTTTTAGCCATTTTCTTTGAAAAGTGCTTCCGGGCAAATTTGATCATGGCCTTGTAAAATGTAAGCACATAGTTCAAAGAGCCTTTTTTGGTACTTTCCCCCTTATAGTGGATGATGGTGGTTTTCGGGTAGTAGATATTCTTGTAACCTGCATTCAACAATCGGTAGGACATATCAATATCTTCCCCGTACATAAAAAAATCCTCATCCAGGAGTCCCACCTTTTCCAATGCTGATTTGCGAAGCATCATAAAGGCCCCGGAGAGGATCTCAACGGGATGGATCTGGTCTTTGTCCAGGTAGCCCAGGTGGTACCTTCCAAAAATGCGCGACCTGGGAAAGAGCCTTGAGAGTCCGAATATTTTAAAAAATGCCACCCTGGGTGTTGGCAGGCTTCTTTTTGATTCCGGCAGAAAATCACCCTTCCCGTCGATCATCTTGACTCCGAGTCCACCGCTATCGGTATGCTCATCCATATACCCAACACATTTGACAAGCGTATCCTCCTCGATGACTGTATCCGGATTCAGCAGGAGAACATACCTTCCGGTTGATTTTTTCATGGCCTGGTTGTTGGCTGCAGAAAAACCAAGATTCTGATCGTTGCGGATCAGCTTTACATCCGGAAATTTTTCCTGTACCATAGTACAGGATCCGTCCACGGAGTTATTGTCAACCACGAAAACCTCCGTTTGTAAATCTCCGCTTGCACGGTGAACCGAGTGCAGGCACTGCTCCAGGAAGTACTTGACGTTATAGTTGACAATAATAATGGACAGATCCATAGAAAGGGGCTAAAAATGAATGGCTTATATTTTTAAACGATCATAATACATCATTAAGTATCACCTGGTTGCGGGTTAGGTCTTCCATTTCTTCCCTTTTTCTGATCAGGTAATCCTGCTGTTTGTGAACCATAACCTCAGCCGGTTTGAACCTGGAGTTGTAATTGGATGCCATGGCATAGCAATAGGCACCCGCATTTTTAAAAGCAAGTATGTCCCCTTCAGAAATCTCTGTAATTTTTCGGTTCCAGCCAAAAGTATCGGTTTCACAAATATAACCTACTACTGTATAGATCCGGGTTTTCTTTCCTTTGGGGTTGGAAACATTGATGATCTGATGATATGCATCATAAAACATGGGCCGGATGAGATGGTTCATGCCAGTGTCTAATCCAGCGAACACAGTTGCTGTGGTTTGTTTGATCACATTGACCCTGGCCATCAAATATCCCGCCTCGCTGACCAGGAATTTTCCCGGTTCAAAGATCAGGGTCAGATCCTTTCCGTATTCACTGCTGAACTTATTGAAGCGCTTCGAGAGGCTTTTTCCGAATGATTCTATATCCGTGCAGATATCCCCCTCCCGGTATGCTACCTTGAAACCAGAACCTATATCGATGTAATCCAGGTTCTTGAAATGACTGGATGATTCAAGAAGTATCTCGATACCGTGCAGGAATACATCCACATCCAGGATGTCAGAACCTGTATGCATATGTATCCCTTCCACCTTCATATTATTGGTTTCAATAATCCGTTCCACATGTGGCAGCTGGTATATGGAGATACCGAATTTTGAATCGATATGGCCGGTAGATATCTTCTGGTTCCCACCTGCCATGATATGCGGGTTGATTCTTATGCAGATCGGGACTCCTTCCCCGTGCTGATGTCCGAACTGCTCAAGCATGGAAATGCTGTCTATGTTAATCCTTACTCCCAGGTCCACTGCCTCATTAATCTCTTCAAGGGATACACAGTTGGGCGTATAGAGGATATCCCTGGGGTCAAAACCTGCCTGGAGACCAAGGTTCACCTCCTGAATGGAAACCGCATCCAGTCCGGATCCAAGGCCTTTGAAAAACCTGAGCACGTTGATATTGGTCAGTGCCTTACAGGCATAATTAATCTTTATCCGGGAACCTTTAAAAGCCTTTTCCAGGCGTTTGTATTGCATCTCCATCCGGGATGTATCATACACGTATAGAGGAGATCCATACTTTGCTATGAGATCACAGACAGGTACACTGTCAATTGCATACTGGTTATTTAAAAGTTCCATGTTCAGCCGATTATTGTGAATAACAAATTTAAGATGGATTCCGGAAACAAAAAATCCGGGTCAGGCGAGGTCCTGTTTTCGGCCTGAAAAGGTCACCTCGAAAGGTGTTCTGTCAACGATGGACCGTCCCAGGGTAATCTCATCTGCATACTCCAGTTCATCGCCGATAGCTACCCCGCGGGCCAATGTGGTAACCCTGATTGGATATGTCTGAAGTCTTTTATAAATATAGAAATTGGTTGTATCTCCTTCCATGGTTGTGCTGAGCGCCAGGATCACCTCATCTGTTTCGCCTGATTTGATACGTCGTTCAAGCTGGTCAATAGTCAGATCACTGGGTCCCACTCCGTCAATCGGAGAAATGATCCCACCAAGCACGTGGTATAGTCCAGTATACTGGTTGGTACCCTCGATGGCCATGACATCCCTGATGTTTTCAACGACACATACCTGTCCCATGGAACGCTTGGGATTCGAACAGATCTGGCAAACCTC
>CAZXOJ010000219.1:0-7167 GCA_964642325.1 uncultured Bacteroides sp.
CCCGGTTTCACGATTACCATAAGCAATCCACAAAATGGCTTGCGGAGCCTCTCCCTGTTCACCAGCGTGTCCGGGGAGGTGATTCAATTCAGTGGCAGGGGATCCCGATCAGGGTCATTGACAGCAAAGGATATACAAGGGGAGCCGTTTCCTATCTTATTCAAATTGATGGGAAGGATGTTGCATTTGTAGGAGATTTGATATACGGCGATGGCCAGATTATCGACATTTACAGCTTGCAGGATCATATAAAGGAAGCGAATGTCCGTGGTTATCATGGATACGCAGCCCGGATATCTGATCTGATCAACAGCCTTGAAAGGATTGCAGCATTAAATCCTGATATACTGATTCCTGTACGTGGCCCTGTAATTGAGGACCCTGGTGATGCCATAGCAAAACTGATAACCCGGCTAAGGCAGCTATATGAGAATTACCTGTCTGTAAATGCTTACCGTTGGTATACAGGTCAGGAAATACACGATATAATGGCAGCCAGGGTATTACCTCCGGATATGCCTGTCGATTGGATGCCTATGGCCGAAACTGGGGAAAATCCACCCTGGCTGATTCACCATGGCAATTCCAAACTCATCTTTTCCGAGGATAGTACCGGATTCCTGATTGACTGTGGCAGTAAGGAAGTTTTCGATGATATGATGAAAGTAGAAGAAAAGTTCGCCTGTTCAGATATTGAGGGAATGTTTATTACTCACTACCATGACGATCATACCGATTACGTAAACGGGATCCGGAAAAAATACAACTGCCCGGTCTATGTTACACAGGAACTGGAAGACATACTAAAGTATCCACAGGCCTACCGCCTGCCTGCCATGACCTCCGTACCGATAGACAGCCTGGTTATAGTAAATGATGCTTCGACTATGTCGTGGAAGGAGTTTACATTTACCTTCTACTACCTTCCGGGCCAGACAATCTACCATGATGCCATGCTGGTTGAACATAAAGATGGCGAAAAAATATTCTTTGCCGGGGATTCATTTGCACCCACGGGACTCGACGATTATTGTTTGCTGAACCGGAATTTTATCCAGCCCGGATCAGGCTATCTGTATTGCCTGGATCTGCTTCGTAACTTACCAGGGGACTGCTGGATCGTTAACCAGCATATCGAACCACCTTTCAAATTCACAGCGGAACAGCTGGATTTCATGACCGAAAAACTTCATGAGCGAAAAAAACTCATGAGTGACCTCTTTCCATGGGATGATCCCAATTACGGAATCGATGAGAGATGGGCGAGAATGTATCCTTATGGCCAGTCAATTCAGCCAGGCCATGAAGCCACGGTCAGCGTTTTTATCCAAAATCACAGTGACCAGGCCAATGAATATACCATCCGTCCCGTTCCCGGTCCGGAAGGATTGGCTATTTCTCCGGAACAGCTTGTGATCAATGTCCTGCCAGGAGAAGAAGCCAGGGCCGATTTTGCGCTGAAGGCATCAGATAATGCATCTCCCGGGATCAGGATCCAAACAGTTGATATAGGTTTTAATGAGTGGAATCTGCATGAATGGTGCGAGTCCATTATAGAAGTAAAAGTCCCTACCAGACCCTGACAAACGAATCATGAAACTACAGAGAGAGCTCTGTACCAAATTGTAAGGACGCTAAATTCTATTTGATAGCTGTTTCAAATAGTCATCCGGTGTCATTACACCCAGCTCACTTTTCTTATAGTCTTTTACATTCCGTGTTAAAATAGCATTGATATGTTTTGTCCTGATTGCAGCCGCGTATTGAAGAGCATCTTCAAAGTCTCTGAAACCTGAATTTAAAGCCTGAAGAACCACATCTTTATCCATAGCTAACACATTCAGAATCATGAGCAGTTGTTTTAGTTTTTCAATTACCTTATCATGAGCTGCGGTCTGCCTTAGAATATAGTATACATTCGAACATATTACAGGGGTAATAAATCCCATTATTTTTTCTGTTTCACATAAAGATAATACCTGAGAAGCACTATCTGAATATGGTTTTCTGTCAAAGAAGAAATCCAGGATCACATCTGTATCGATAAGCAGTTTCTGCACTTTACAAATATTTTTCAGATAATCCTTTTGACAATTGTTCTTTGTAATCAAGGTCGGCGGGAGCGTTGAATGACCCTTTTAGCGATTTAACGAGAGGGCTTGGGCTAATATCCAGATCCGGGTTATCGCGTGTAATCATCTGTAAATAGTTTTCAATGATATCCGAAAGGCTCCGCCCTCTTGATTTAGCATACTGTTTTGCTTTCATGATTACAGATTCTTCAATTGTCAGTGTCAGTTTTGTATTCATGTCAAATTTTAAGAAATATCATACTCATGCAAATCTAATACAATTTTTTTGCACGTGCAAATATTATTAAATATACACGTGTACTAAACTTAAGATTATTGCAACATAAGCTCAGAACATTTTGCATGGCGATTCCATAACAAATGCAATGAATCTTAAGAAAAATAGTCTGTTTGGGGAATTTTAATTAATCAGAGCTTACAAATTCTCTTCTTTGAGCTTTTCAGAAATAAAAGCCTTGATAACACTTTGGCGCGTAACCCCGAGACGTTTAGCTACTTTGTCTAACTTCTCTACCATCCATATTGGCAAATCAACACTGACCCTTTTCTGTTCCAATCCGGGTCTCGAAGCCTGGTCAAGATCTAAATATGATCTTAGATTCTCACCAGATTCAAATTTCTCCTCAAACTCCTTAGCTGTTATATATTTCTTTTTCATTTCTTCTTGAAATACGTATCAAAATTATTTAAAATATTTCAAACATTATGATGTGATTTGCTTTTGTCTCTTCAAGTTCTGCTGATTTACTTTATACCCAGCAGCTTTTGCATTTTCTCCAGGGAAATGCCTTTGGTCTCGGGCATGACCATCAATACCCAGATCAATTGCCCGACCATGCAGATAGCGTATATGGTGAAAATATGGCCTCCGGAAGCTTCGGCAAATATGGGAAAGGTCCATGAGATGGCTGCTGCCATAAACCAGTGGGTAAAACTCCCCAGTGCCTGTCCCCGGGCCCTGACCCTGTTTGGAAAGATCTCACTGATAAATACCCAGATCACCGCTCCCTGTCCAAATGCATGGGAAGCAATAAATACCAGAAGGCCTACAAGAACAACTGTACTGCCAGCCTGGCTGAAATCAGTACCATACCGATAAAATGCCCAGGCTGTGGTTCCCAGGCTGATAATATATCCGACGGAACCAACCAGCATCAGCTTCTTACGGCCGAAATGATCGATGATCAATAGGGCTGACATAGTGAATATCAAATTCACAATACCCACACCAACCGAGCTGAGCATGGCAGAACTTTCCGCAAACCCTGCCATCTTGAAAATACGCGGGGCATAGTACATCAAGGCATTGATCCCCGACAGCTGGTTGAACACGGCAATGGCTATTGCCAGCATGATGGGTTTCATGTACCTGGCCTGAAACAATGGCTCTTTAGGTCCGTCCTTTTCAGCTTTTAAAGAGTCTTGTATCTCCAGGATCTCCTGCTCCACGTTGTTTGCGTCAGCCCCTAATCGTGTAATAACATTTCTTGCTTCTTCGACCCTGTTCCGGGCAATCAACCAGCGGGGACTCCTTGGGTTAAGAAATAAGAGGAAGAAAAAAGTTATGGCTGGCAGAGCTTCAACACCGAACATCCAGCGCCAGGTGGTTTCACCCAGGTCCATTGAACTGATAATATAATTTGAGGAGAAAGCCAGCAGTACACCAAAAACAATATTGAACTGGGTTAGTGCTACCATGCGTCCCCGGAACCTGGCCGGTGAGATCTCGGCATTATACATGGGTGCCACAACCGAAGATCCTCCAACCGCCAAACCTCCGATAAAACGGAATATGACGAAGGAACTCCAGCTCCATGCCAGCGCACTTCCAAGAGCCGAAATCAAATAGAGTATACCCAGAACAAATAATATTTTTCTCCGGCCATATTTATCCGCCGGTTTACCAAAGAGAATAGAACCGATGATGGTTCCGATCAGGGCAGTGGCAACCGTGAAACCATGCCATGATCCGGGATTTCCAATAAATCCTGAAAGTGACTCATAAGTACCTGAGAATATTATCCTTAATGTACCTTCGGCACCTGAAATTACAGCGGTATCAAATCCAAAGAGAAGTCCCCCGAGAGATGCAATTGCCGCGCTTCTTAATAGTGCTCCCTTAATCTTCATAGATGTCTTTCATCTGCCATGCATCGAGAGAAACGAGTTCACTGCTGCTGCCTTGGGAACGAAGGGATACCCCAATGCTATCATCCCTGCCAGGGTAAACACGTGCCGCCACACATTGCCTTCCATTTATAAAGACTTCAACCACACTTTTATCAATGAATATCCTGAGTTTTACTGTCTCCCCTGGCCCGATGCCAACCGGGCCAGTTTCATCAGCACGAGCCCTGGCCCCTGGAAGCACTGAAGAATGGCTTGTCTGCAGCGAAACCAGGCTTGGTGTGGGTTTTCTTTCCCTCCGTTCACCGGGTACCCTCCAGTAATTACGGCCGGAACCATATCCCCTTCCGGGCAGGATGGAGATGGTAGTGTACTCTTCTTTTTTAGAGGATTCCAACACATTCAGCTCAATCATGGAGGCATCTTTCACATCTATCTCGGCATAAATCTCCATGGCATTGCCACGAATATTTTTAAGCTTGATCTCTTTGTTTGCAGTGAGGGTCATTGCATCCACATGTTTATGGTTGTATCTTAATGATTCAATATCTCCGGCAGGTTCCATCCCAATCTCATCGGCAGAAATAAGTGTAAGCTTTCGGGGAAGTGACATGATCTGGTTCCAACCCTCGGTTCTCATCCCCGGATTCATATTAAATATGATAATCACTCCATCTTCGCCATCTGGTGCGGCCGATGGAGCGTGAACACCAGCTGGTCCCGAAGGTCCAAAATTGAAGTTCCCATGATTGGTGACAATAAATTTATCTCGTTCCGTATCATAATCGCCCAGCAGGTATTGACCACCGCTCATATGGCTGTAGAAAGGTAAGATAAAGCGGTCACCGATTGGCCAGAAGTAGGGACAGGCGTAATCATCCCCGATCAGGGTAAAGTGGTCATCCTCCACAAAGGGGTGCATATACTGCCAGTGTTCCAGGTCGAGTGAGCGAAAGAGATAGGCAGTGGGTACCGGTTTGCCCCCGGGTCCATCGTTGACCCTGCCTGCAAGCAGGGCGTAATACACACTGTCTCTCTTCCAGATGCAAGGATCATATACAGAATAGGGAAGGGCGAATCCAGATGGATCAGCAATGGGGATGACCGCCTTGCCGGATACCTTTTCCCAGTTAAGTAGAAGCGGATCATTTGAAACAGCAGCCATACTTCCAACCTCAGTACCATGATAAAAGGCTATTACTTTGTCATCATCAACATAGGCCGATCCACTAAAGCATGCCCGCTCCGGTCCAGGATAGATGGCCAGGGGAAGGTCCTCCCAATGGATCAGGTCCTTGCTGACGGCATGGCCCCAATGCTGACGGGGGAATTCAGGCGGATAGGCCTGGTAGAACAGGTGCCAGTTGCCCTGCCAGAAACAGAGCCCATTGGGGTCATTCAAGCTGCCTTCAGGATTTACATAATGATAAATGGGCCGGTGAGGATCATTTGACATCTTTGCCCTGGAATCCTTGAACCGTAACAGGAGTGGATTTGTCTTAAGCTCCTCCTGCTGCTCTTCCAGGGTGGTGGAAAAGGTGTAACTCGGGACGGGGGAAGTATAATCCTCAGGTTCTTGCTGGGCTAATACAGTTGGTAGTGCAAACAGGAAAATAAACCCTGTTTTCATCAACCTGCCTATTTGATCGGTGAATGTTTTTGTTTTCATATCACAAAATACACAATGTTTTTATTTTTTCTATATTCGATAAGATAAGTATAATCGATATATCCAACAATGAACAGAATTGCTTTTGCCAGCATTATTTTGTCTTGCCTTATATCCTCCTGCAGCTCCCCGGAGGATGATTATTTCATCGCTTCATATTATTTCCCCAACTATCACGAGGATGCACGGAATGCCGAACTATTTGGAGACGGCTGGACGGAATGGGAACTGGTAAAAGCGGCCAGGCCAAGGTTTCCCGGCCATCACCAGCCCAATGTACCTTCCTGGGGATATACTGATGAAGCCAACCCTGCCCAAATGGCCCAAAAGATTGATGCTGCTGCAGACCATGGGATCGATGCCTTCATCTTCGACTGGTATTATTATAATGATGGTCTTTTCCTGGAGCGGGGGATTGAGGAAGGATTCTTTGGGGCAAAGAATAACAAGCGGATAAAATTTGGATTGATGTGGGCCAATCATGACTGGATCAATATCCATCCGGCGGATTCTGCAACACTTTTGAGTGAAGAAGGCCCTGAGCTCCTTTACCCGGGAACAATTATGCCCGAAACCTGGGAAAGGATGACAGATTACATCATTGAAACTTATTTTAAGCATCCTTCCTACTGGTTGGTTGACGGATCACCTTATTTCTCGGTTTATGATCTTTCAAAATTGGTGAGAAGTTTCGGAAGCCTCCAGTCCACAGCGAATGCCATAGAACAATTCCACCATAAAGTAACTGATGCCGGGTTCAAGGGATTGCATATGAATGCTGTGGTCTGGGGACGCACCATACTGCCCTCTGAAGAAATCATAAAGATCGAAGATATGAATGCATTTTTAGAGGACCTGGGATTTACCTCCGTGACATCTTATGTATGGATCCACCATGTGAGACTTGACTTTCCGACTCATCCCTATACAGAGGTCCAGGATAAATATTTCGATTATGCAAATAAGTTTGCCGAATCCACTGATCTTCCATATTATCCGAATGTCACGATGGGATGGGACAGCAGTCCCAGGGCAAACCAGGATGACAGGTTCACCAATCTGGGCTATCCTTTTATGGGAACCATCAGCAAGAATACACCTGAAAATTTCAAAAAAGCCATGGTTCAGGTCCGGGATTACCTGGATCAACACCCCGGTGCACAAAATATATTTAACATTAATTGCTGGAATGAATGGACCGAAGGAAGCTATCTTGAACCGGATTCCATAAACGGGATGGAATATCTTCAGGCCATAAAGGAGGTTTTTGGCGAATAA
>CAZXOJ010000220.1:0-7162 GCA_964642325.1 uncultured Bacteroides sp.
AATTAATTTCATAACTCTTTATTAATTAAATATTTATCAACCTTATTTAAAAAGCGTGCATCAGTCATACCAGAGCGATTGAACATGATCACACTGCCTGTTCCCAAATCCGGGTAAAGGCGGATTTCACAATAGTAGAACCCTCCACCGGCATGTGCAAAATAGGTGCAACCTTCTAGTTCTCCCTTAAACCATGAAAGGCACATACCTGTTGCTTTGTTGTTGACGGTAATATTTTCCGTGAATAACTGCTTCCTGTACTCATCGGATATCAATCGATTGTTGGGTTTTAACAGTTCCTGTAAATAGGATACAAAACCACCTCCAGTTCCGATAAGTCCACCATAGGGTGTTCCATTTACCAATAAATTCTTTACAGATACCCACCTGCCTTCAGATTTATCGATAAATTTTGATTTATCAAGTAATATCCCAAGGATCAAATTAGTGAAACTGACCCTCTTTTGATATCCTTTAGCATGAAGGCCAGCATCAGGGATGGTGAAATTTAGCTGATCAGAAGTTATGCCTGTCCTTCCAATAATGTTCTCGGTGATATAATCTGTATAGTTCTGCCCACTTACCTTTTCAATAAGCATCCCCAGCAGTACGTATCCCAGGTTAGAGTAAGCAAATTTCTGGTTCGGCTGTGATTTGATCTTATTATATTTCTGAAATAGAACTTTGAAATACGCTTTATAATCAAAAGTGTCATGTTCCTCTGCAGAATGTACCCAACTCAATGGCATAGGATTCGGGATCCCGGCAGTATGGGTCAGCAGATGCCTGGTTGTAACGTTGGTCGGATACGGAAATTCAGGCAAATACTCAACAACCGGTTTATCCAGGCCAATCAGTTCTTTCTCAGCAAGTTGTAAAATGGATAATGCGGTAAATGTTTTTGTGACAGAATAAGCATTAAAGGTAGTTGCTTTGGAAACTTTTACCTGTTTTTCATTATTGGCAACTCCCCCACAATAGCTAAAAAGTATATCATCCTGGTTGAAATAATAGTATTGAAGTCCAGGTGTCTTGTGTCTATCTATCTGGCTTGATAAAAAATGCTCAACGCTTTTCACATCATCTTCCATAATATTATACAGTATTGCTATATATAAAATCAGTCAGGTTTTGATTTTCAATCTCTACAGAGCTCAATGTGCTTTTGATTGTTCGTCCCACAAATTGCTTCGAAAGGCGTAATTTCCACAGGATCAGTTTGACTGCTGAGAGTCCTAAACAAATTGGAGGGCTTTTTCTGATTGCGGAGGCCATGGTCAAAAGATCAATCAAATCCGGCTATAATTTTATTCGCGACCTTTTTAGCCAGAAATTTTTTAACGAAAGGGATACTGGCCTCATAGTAATAATCTTCTTTATCCTTATAATACTCATAATCTGCACTCATCACATCCTTATCAATTGTGGATACATATTTAAAGATGTGAAATGGCACCATCATGCCCATCTGAGGCTTGTCTTTCTCTCCTTTTTCTATTCTTTCAATCAGGGTATTAACCGCTTTTATTGTTTTCTCAAGGTTCAGGATCTTGTTTTTCTCGGGCATTTTTCCCGGCCTGAACTGGAGCTCGAGTGAGGGGATAATATTAAAACCAAAGACAGAAAGCATTTTCTCCATGTATTCGATTGCATACTCTCCTCCATAACCCGAACATGTGGCTATGGGCATGGCAAATTTTTCGAAAAATTGAGGCCTGTGGGCATAGAATCCAAACCTGTCAAAAAAATTCTTCAGGGTCGCAGAGACCATATGTGAATACACCGGGGAAGCCAGGATTAATCCGTCAGCTTCCATCATCTCCCGAATAATCAGGTCTCTTTCATCCTTTACAGGGCATCTATCTTCCCCCTTCTTTACACAAACATAACATCCTTTGCAAAACTCGAAGTTCATTTCGCTTAATTTCAGAAGCTTAATATCTATGTCAGGGTAATTCTCCTGTATTGATTTCAGCACGAAATAGGTATTTCCTTTACGGGGACTTCCACAAATCGCAAGAATTTTCATAGTAGGGTAATGATTGGGCTTTACCTACTCAAGTTAGGTAATATTTTTGAAACCGGAAGAAATGATCAGTGGGGTATGAATGCAACTGAGAATAATGATGAATTTCTATTTTTCCCGGGTGAGGAAATTTGAAGGGAGAGGTGCTGGAATGGGTTGATCAAACAGGTCGAATTCAGGCCATCTTTGGACAGTATTGACCGCCCTGAACATGGTCCTGGATGATTCCCTGTGTATTTTTGATTTCTTCACAGTCGTGGTATTCATCACAATGATCCAGTTAATGCCGTTGTTTTGCCTGACCATCAAGGCAGATGAACCGGAAAGGGTTCCGGTCCGCCACCATGTTCCACTGCCATCCGCCCCTTTCCAGCCAATCATATTGTTGCGTTTTTTGCTGCGACCAATCCTGGTCATTTTTTCAATTGTTTCGGGCATGAGGATATCCGGACTGGAATTAAATCCGTCAATGGCAACGGTAAACTTTAATACTTCGGCGGGTGAAGCTATCCATCCGCCAGCTGCACCAAGCAGTGCAATATCATTTCCACCATAAACACGTGATGTATAATTATAACTGTCGTATGCCAAAACTTCCTTGCCACCGGTTATCTGATAATACTTTACTTCATTGGCGGCCTTTTCATGGAAATAACCCCTGCCTATCTGCATATCCCAAATTCCCAGTGGATTTAATAATGAGAGCTTTACATAATCATCATAAACCATACCCGTAACGTTCTCAATGATCTTCCCCAGGACTACGTATCCAAAATTTGAATAACTATACCTTGTTCCGGGAGAATAACTTAATTTCCTAGTCAATGCATAAGCGATCACATCTTCACTTTTTACAGGCAGAGACACTTTCATCTTTCTGGCTACGACATGTGGCATAAAGACTGGATCTCCATAATATTTGGACCATCCTGCTTGATGTTGAAGAAGGTGCTTGATGGTTATGTTTTCAATCCTACGATCCTTGTATGCCAGGAATTCATCCTCATTTAGAATACCTTCGGGGCCAAACACCTTTGAATCAAGATCCACTTTCCCCTCCTCGACCAGGTGCATAATAGCAACAGCCGTTACTAGTTTTGATATGCTGGCAATCCTGAACAAATGTCCTGGCTCAACTTTCTCATCATTCTCCTGATTGGCATATCCGAAACCTTTAGCATAGACAAGCCTTCCATCCTTGGTAACAGCAACAGATGCTCCCTTTATCTTATATCGCTTTAAGAAACTGGCAATAATCTTATCCATTCGCTCTGTCTCTTCAAAAGAGGACATATCATTATGAATCTTTCGGGATATGGATGCTGATTCACCTGATTGTGCAGGATGTGTTCCTTTCCTGTCGGAAAAGATCGAACCGATATCCCAGAAAAACAGAACCAGGATCAGGGTCACTTGCACTATGATGAACTTAACTTTTCTCATCCTTATTTAGACTAATTAAACGCAATTGAAATTCTACGCAAAGATATCTTCTTTTATAAATTTACTAAATATTCACGTATAAAACATAATTAACATATAGCTGTTCATAAGTGTAAAGAGGCTGTTTTTCATTGTATTACCTGTATTTACAGGCATCTGCGAAGGACAGCTGCAAACACCCCTGTTATCACCTTCGCATAGTAAAATCCCTGCTTGATCAAGCTGGAATTTACGGCTGCCTATAAAATTTGAAGATTAGTCAAATAAATATCAGAAAAGCATGTCAATTGTCTTGACAACCCATGATAAATGCCTCTCTGATGAGTTTTGTGTTACCACTCAATATGTAGAAAAGATGCAGATCCTGGATATTTCTGGATTTCCTTTCATCATCAAGGTATGGAAATTCAACAAAAAGAGTAAATACCTCTCGTCTCTTCAGTTCCATCTCAGACAGGATTCTTAGTAAGTCTTTCATTTTGAGGCATGGTCCCTTGTATAATCTTTCGGGTGATCCTGTTACATGTGCCACATATGGAGAGTCATACGGGATATTGATCAGGCCGGACCAGTCAAAATCGTAAGGAACAGGAAGTGGAGGCTCAAAGTAATCCCTTGATACAAGGACCACATTATGCATAATGGGGACAGAGTAATCAGTATTGATGATCATATAATTGAATATGGCCATCAATGCCAGCTGATCCTGGTTGAGTCTTTCCTCTTGTGCAGATTCCAATTCAAGCAATTCCCCATCGTTCCGGCCAGCCATATCTTCAGGGTTTTCAATGAAAAAGGCGAAGCGGGTAAGGGTATCCTGTGGTCCATGCATATCCATGTAATGAACCCTGGCCAGTCTCGATTTAAAACTGAGAGGTGTATATAAACTGTAGGTCTGGTATATCAGGTATTCCTGCAAAACATACTGCTCATAGTCAATAATTTCATTTTGGCAGTGGGTCACCATTTTAATATCTTTCAATCCTTCAAAAACGGTACCTGCCACTTTCTTCTTCTTGAATTTCAATTTAAGTGGAGGAAAGTCACAATTGTCCGGGTTTTTCCGGAAATGTCCACGTGCCCTGGCCTCTAACTTGAATTCCATCCTCCTGCCTGTACTGTCATAATAGACCAGGATTCCATCGTGGTATCCGGGGTCCTCCTCTACGTCAGCCAACAGGCTGTCCCATGGCAAATACAATTCCATCTCCAAAACTGTATCTCTGCGAAACAGGCCAGCCATGTCATCCTGACCTTCGTCACGGGGACTAATTGCATATCCTTGCATAAAGCATATCTGTGCAATTAATATGATCCATATCTGCCGGATGTTTAGCATTGTAATCTAAGATTGTGTAAGAACAGCTGTCAAATTTAGCAATTATTGATTAGTTAATTTTATTCCCTCTTTAACCCTAATTCGTTTTTTTTTTTTAATCTTTGCCTTTTACCCTTACTCATTCCTATGATTAAGAAAGTTCTAATCGCCAACAGAGGCGAAATAGCTATCCGGGTAATGAGGTCTTGCAGGGAGATGGGAATAAGCACGGTTGCCGTTTTTTCTGAGGCAGACAGGTCCTCACTCCACGTCAGGTATGCCGATGAAGCTTATTTCATAGGCCCTTCACCCTCCAATGAAAGTTATCTGGTTGTTGATAAAATCATTAAAGTTGCAAAACATACCGGTGCTGATGCCATCCATCCGGGATACGGCTTTTTATCAGAAAATGCAGTCTTTTCAGACCGGTGTAAAAAGGAAGGGATCATATTCATCGGACCGCAAGCCCATGCAATTTCTACCATGGGTGACAAGATCACGGCCCGTGAAACCATGATCGCTGCAGGTGTTCCGGTGGTGCCAGGAACCAAAGAAGCCATATCGGATGAACAAGCAGCGGTGAAAACAGCAGCAAAAATCGGGTTGCCTGTAATGATCAAAGCTTCTGCCGGTGGTGGAGGAAAAGGTATGCGCCATGTGAAAGAAGAGAAGAACCTGCTGGATGCCATACGGGCGGCAAAATCAGAAGCCCTCTCCTCATTCGGCAACGATTCAGTATACATTGAAAAATATATTGAATCACCTCATCATATTGAATTCCAGATCCTTGCCGACCAACATGGTAACGCGATCCACCTGTGTGAGCGGGAATGCTCTGTTCAGCGGAGACACCAGAAGGTGATAGAAGAAACTCCCTCACCGCTGATGACTCCTGAATTGAGAGAAAAAATGGGACAGGATGCTGTGGCTGCTGCCAGAGCCGTTGACTACGAGGGTGCTGGGACTATTGAATTCCTTGCGGATAATGACAGGAATTATTATTTCCTGGAAATGAATACACGCCTCCAGGTCGAACATCCCATTACGGAAGAAGTCGTTGGTATTGACCTGGTAAAACAACAGATCCTGATTGCTTCGGGTAAAAAACTTTCCCTGAAACAGGAAGATATTGTTCAATCGGGCCATGCGATCGAATGCCGGATCTATGCAGAGGACCCTGATAACCAGTTTATGCCGAGCCCGGGCCGCATCAGGTATATGACAGAACCTTCAGGTCCGGGTATCCGGACTGATGGTTATGCTTACCAGGGATATGAAATTCCTTTGTTCTATGATCCCATGATAGCTAAACTGGTTGCCTGGGCCCAGACACGAGATGAAGCCATAGAACGAATGAAACGAGCACTTCATGAATACAAGATAGGGGGTGTGAAAACATCGATTGATTTCCTGGAGAAAGTGATGAATAACAAAGCCTTTGTGAAAGGAAAGTACAATACTCATTTTATTGATGAAAACATTGACAGCCTGGTAGCTGCAAGTAATGGCCAAAGCGAGCGAGATGAAGATCTTGCCATCATTACGGCATTTGTGGACTACCATGAAAAATTAGCAAGATCTAAATCCTTGAAGCCTTACCAGAGTAACGGTGGAAGCTCTCCATGGAAGCATTTTGGCAGGAAAAAAGGAATAATGCGGATGTAATCCCTCTGAAAAATCAATACTATGTCATTAGAAATCCGGCTCGACGACCGATACGCCAAGGTGGAGCTTGTCAGTAAGGAAAAGAACAAGCTTCAGGTAAAGGTGGATGACAAGCTTTATGAGCTTGACATGATCAAGGTCGAAGAAGGAATGTATTCCGTTTTGATTGAAGGCAGATCCTTTAATGTCGAGATCACAGAGAAAGACAGCGCCAAGCAATACAATGTAAATACACCTGAAAAATCGTATGACCTGGAAATCATCGATGCGGAGACCCGTTACTTGATGAGCAGAAAGGGGAACGATCTTGAAGATGCTAATAATGTTGTATCCTCTCCTATGCCTGGAAAAATTGTTAGAATAGCGGTGAAAGTAGGTGAGAAAGTTGAAGTGGGACAAACCGTTATTATCGTTTCAGCCATGAAGATGGAAAGCGAGTATAAAGCTGGTAAAGAAGGTGTTATAAAGGAAATTCATGTGAACGAGGGAGATACGATAGAAGGAAATCAACCACTGATTACGATAGAATAAACCTATTACAAGTTATGAGTTCAGCCCTGGAAAAGAAATTCAAGACATTTGAGAAGCGCATGAAAGACGCCGAAAAAGGCGGAGGCGAAGAAAGAATTGAAAAGCAGCATGCGAGTAATAAAATGACAGCACGGGAACGTATCGAAGCTTTGTTGGACCCGGGAAGTTTTGTAGAGCTT
>CAZXOJ010000221.1:0-7126 GCA_964642325.1 uncultured Bacteroides sp.
GTATAATCCCGATGGCACCCCCGAGCCAGGGTCCCAGGTAAGGAATAATATTGATGACAGCCATGATCAACCCTATGGTTACGGCCAGGGAAAAATCTATTCCCACGATCAGCATGCCTATGGTGGCCATAACAAGGATGCCCGTGGCCTGTGCCAGGAGCCCGGCAAAATACCTCATCAGAAGGTGCCTAGCGGAGGTCATGGCGTTGCGGATAGCCTGCTCATGTTTTTGCGGAACAAGCAATACCACGAAATCCGTAATGATGGATTCCTCCTTCAGGAAGAAAAAGGCAATAAAGGAGATAGAAAAAATGGCAATAAAGACATTCCCCATCAGTCCCAAAATAGAACTGAAAATATTGGTGATCATGGAAATGTGCAGAACTGATTTTATTCTTTCATTGATCGAATCCTCCAGGCTGGTCCAATCATCCTGACCGGTATTGAAATCATTATACCATTCCTCAAGTCTGTCGATGGGTTTTTCCAGTTTCTGTAAGAGCAATTCTGAATCAATTTGTGACAGCTCATTTGCTTCGTTGGCAATCAAGGGTACAAACACCCTGAAGAACCCAAAAAACACAAACCATATCAGGACCAGCACGATCAAGGCCCTGAGTCCGTCAGGCAGTCGGAAGCTGCCAATTCTCACCCGTCCCAGCAGTCCTACCAGGGGTCTGCCAATCAGGGAGATGACGGCAGCTACCAGCACATAAGCCAGGACATTCGAGAAGTACCATAGAACATAACCTAGTACGGCTACACCAAGGATGATAAGGAGATATCTGCAGAAGGAATTCATGTGCCTGTATCACAAATGTACTTATTTTGTTTTGAACTGTTTTTAAGTATTTTTGACAGTGCAATAAAACTTCTTTTCTGAGCAATGCAGCAATACTTGAACCTCCTCTCGCATGTACTCGAAAATGGTGCTGAAAAAAGTGACCGGACAGGCACCGGGACCATCTCCGTTTTTGGTTACCAGATGCGCTTTAACCTGTCAGATGGATTCCCGGTGTTGACTACGAAGAAGCTGCACCTCAGGTCAATAATTCATGAGCTGCTCTGGTTTATCAAGGGAGAAACAAACATTGATTACCTCAAGCAGAACAAGGTGAGCATATGGGATGATTGGGCCGATGCCGGTGGGGATCTGGGTCCCATTTACGGGTACCAGTGGAGAAAATGGCCGGCCGGTGAGGATCACCAGATCGACCAGATCAACCAGGTGATAACCAGCATAAAGGATAATCCAGACTCCAGGCGGCATATCGTCAGCGCCTGGAATGTCAGTGAACTGAGCAAGATGGCCCTCCCTCCCTGCCATGTGTTATTCCAATTCTACGTGAACCAGGGAAAACTCTCCTGCCAGCTCTACCAGCGAAGTGCAGATATATTCCTCGGGGTACCCTTTAATATTGCATCCTATGCCCTGCTGATGAAGATGATCGCCCAGGTAACCGGACTCAAAGCCGGTGAATTTGTACATACCCTGGGTGATGCACATATTTACAGGAACCACCTGGATCAGGTCAGGCTTCAGCTAACCCGTGATCCCAAACCGTTGCCGACAATGGCCATAAATCCGGCAGTTAAAGATATACTGGATTTTAAATTTGAAGATTTCGAATTACAGAATTATGACCCCCACCCCCATATCAGGGGTGAAATATCCGTTTAACCATGATCTCAATCATCGTAGCAATTGCTGAAAACAATGCCATTGGCAAAAACAATGACCTTCTCTGGCATATCCCTGAGGACATGAAAAGGTTCAAGCAAATAACCAGTGGGCATAAGATCATCATGGGAAAGCGAACCTACGAGTCGCTCCCGTACCGCCCACTTAAGAACCGTACCAATATCGTGATCTCGGATATCCCCGGAGACCATTACGAAGGATGCATTATGGCTTATTCCATCGAAGAAGCCATCGACCATTGCCCTCCGGATGAAGAATGTTTTATCATCGGCGGTGGCATGGTCTACCGGCAATTCCTCCCCCTGGCCGATAAACTTTATATCACCTGGGTAGACAAATCCTTTGAGGCTGATATCTTCTTTCCGGAAATTGATCCCACCACCTGGGAAGAAACCGAACGTGAAGAGGGTGCAGGCGAGGGACTGGATTTCACATATTCATTTGTCACCTACCTGCGGAAAAAATAATCTTTCAAACCAGTAGCAGGTCACTGTATGATTCATTCACCAGGTCTTCATTCCTGATCCCCAATTCATCCATCAGCTTAACACACTGGCTGTGTAACAACTCCTCACTTTTATCGCCCTCCTCGCTCTGGGCTTCAATCTCCAGGAAAGTACCCAATCCCTTCACCTGGTCAAGGTGGATTTTAATGTTATCAATAAAATAGATCTCCCTTTCCTTGTCAACTACTACCATTACTCCCATAGCATCATGAAGGATGGCCTTAAGGGCAGAATCTTTTTCAGTTTTATATAATACACAATGGCTGGTCTTGGGTCCTGCCTGGTCCGGTCGCTGGTACCATATCAGGTTATTCTCAATGTTCCCCTCCCTCAGTTTCAACCTGCCTGAACTGCTGCGATAGTAAGTATCCACCTGGTGGTCCAGTCCTATTAATTTGGCATTCCTCTCCAGGAGGATTCGCCTTATCTTTTCAAGATCATTGCATATTGCCTTAATTTCTACATTAATAACCTTCATCATTGGTTAGTTTTGGGAAAAATCCTAATTTGGTTGCTAAGTTATTAACCAAATCTCTCTTTATGAAAAAGCTATTTCTCTTTCTTGCATTGATGATCACGGGATCATCACTATTATTCGCCCAGGCCGATAAGGTTGTCGGATTCTGGCTCACGGAAAAAGAAACATCACAGGTAGAAATATACAAGGCAGAGGATGGAAAATATTATGGCCGGATCAGTTGGCTGGAAGAACCCAATGAAAACGGAAAGCCCAAAGTGGACGAAGAAAATCCTGATGATGTTTTGAAAAGCCGTCCTGTACTCGGACTAAATATTCTCGAGGGATTTGATTACAACCAAAAAGACCAGGAGTGGGAAGATGGTAGCATCTACGATCCTGATAACGGCAAGACCTATGATAGCTACATGTGGTTCGATGATGATGCCGACGTCCTGAATATTAAAGGTTTTGTCATGGGAATGAGGTTCCTGGGCAGGTCTACTGCCTGGAAAAGAGAAAACGACCGAAATAATTAACAAAATCGTTCACTTTCGTACATCACTGTTCTAAATCGTTCACTTTCCGGACTTTGAGATCTTTTGTTATTTTTTATAATTCACTCTTAATTAGACTGTTGTATTTTTTGGCACATTATGTGATAGATTGTTCACATATCGTAAGAAATGAAATATCAAACACTAATTAAGATGAAAACAAGAAATTTAATAGTCGCCCTGGCATTCGGACTCGGAATTATTGCATCCACAAATGTTCATGCCATTGACCCCATATCCTTTTCTACTGATAAGGCGATTTCAAAAACTGAAATGATTGTTGAAAAAGATATTAAAGTCCAGGACTGGATGGTTGAGGCTGATGTTCTCAGTTCAAAGACAAAAGTTTCCAGTGAAAAAAGCCTGGATCTTGAAAACTGGATGATTGATGGGACCTGGAGCAAGAATAAGAAAAAGCGTGCAAATGCTCCGGCTCAGGAAGCCGAACTTAAGGTTGAGAACTGGATGCTGAAATCATTCGATACCAGTAAAGAAGAAGTACAGTAAGAATTGAATGCTTAGCTATTCGTAGTCTGTTTTTGTTAGGTTTAGTGGTTACTAAGTATAAGTAAGTATTCTAAAAAACACCCGTCGCTTGGCGGGTGTTTTGCTTTATGGCAAAATTCAGACTAATTGCTAAATACCTTTCCTACACTCATTTTCAGTTTATAGACTGAGGTCCTGGCAGTGATGTAAAGTGTTTTACCATCCTTTCCTCCGAAGGATACATTGGTTGGACTTTCAGGAACTTCAATGGTCTCAATTAAGCGGCCGGCCGGATTATATACTTTTACAGCCGAGTTTGTCAGGTAAACATTCCCCTTTGAATCAATGGTCATGCCATCAGATCCTTCATCAGCAAATAGCTGCTTACCGGTAAGTGTACCATCTTTAAGTATGGTATACCTGTAGGTTTTTCTCTCTCCAGGATCAGCCACATACAGTATACTACCATCCTCATCACCTGTCACACCGTTGGGCCGGACCATGTCATCAATGACCCTTATTACCTTTTCCCCGTCTCCTGTTATATAATAAACATGTTCCCCGTCCTGCGGGAGCTTGTCACGGGAACCATATCGCGGGTCCGTCATATAAATTCCTCCTTTCGGGCTCTCCCACAGGTCATTCGGACTGTTGAACGACTTTCCTCCGTAACCGTCTGCAATTACAGTGACGTTTCCACTGGAACTGATCTGTACCAGGCGTCCACCTTCTGCACCTTCACAGGCAATGATATTGCCATTTTGGTCCACATGCAGTCCGTTTGCCCGATTTGAATTCTCCAGGAAGATCTTTCCCTGATCACTAATGTCATAAAAAAAAATCCTGCTGGCAGGAATGTCCGAGAAATAAACATTCCCATCCTCATCGGAGGCCACTCCTTCTGTGAAAGTAAATCCATCCGCCATTTTTTCAATACTGGCACCTGGAAGGATGATACCTGCATCGGGAACCTGGGCCATAACCACCATGCCTGATAGCATGGTAAAACTTAAAAACGTGTATACAAACTTATTCATGATGTTTGGTGATGGTTAGATGAACTAAATTAAGGAAAATGGATGAACTTGCCGGAATATTGGGGACATTTACCGCCCATGTTCCACCGTTTACCGATAAATATTTCAGGTATACAGGAAAATTGATGAATTTTGAATTAATTGATTAAACACCAAGTTACATGACCACATTAGCAACTATCGAATCATTTTTATCACCCAAAAAGTTAGCCATCATCGGGGTATCCAGGAACCCAAAGAAATTCGGAAGACAGGTTTATGACGCGCTGAAAGAGAAAGGCTTTTTTGTCTACGGGGTTAATCCCAACGCAGAAAACCTGAACGGGGATCCCTGCTACCCGGATATCGCCTCCCTTCCGGACGAAGTAGACCGTGTATTCATAGTGACTCCGCCTGAGAAAACAGCTGAAAATGTCAGCATGGCGCTGGACAAAGGCATCAAGAACATTTGGATACAGCAAAAGTCTGACACAAGCGAAGCACTTGAACTGTTAAAGGATAAAGATGTAAACTTGATCCATAACCAGTGTTTACTGATGTATGCCTCTCCAGTGAAAGGGCCGCATAAATTCCACAGATTCTTGAATAAAGTATTCGGAAAGTATCCTAAATAAATTTAAAACATATAACCATGAGACAACTACAGTATACCATCCTTGTTTTCCTGATAATAGGATCTTCATCCTGCTATTTCGGTCCCAATGAAACCATCTACGGCAGTGGCAATGTGGTAAAGGAAGAAAGAGATATCGAGGAGTTCACCGGATTAAAGGTCAGCGCAGGCATTGATGTGGTCATTAGGCAGGGAAAAAAGATCTCCCTGGAGCTTGAAGCAGATGACAATTTGCATGAAGCAATTATCACAGAAGTAGAAGGTGACATTTTAAGGATCTATACCAGGAAAAATATCCGCAAAGCTAAATCAAAAAAGGTTTTCCTGGTATATGAGGAATTGAATTCAATCCGGATATCAAGTTCCGGGGATGTGATAGGGGAGAATACACTGAAAACCGGCAACCTGAATATTGACCTGAGCAGCGCCGGCGATCTCAAGCTAGAAGTACAGGCCGATGAAATTACCTGCGATATCAGCAGTGCCGGAGATGCCAGGTTATCAGGAAGCACTGAGGTCCTGGTGGCTTCACTGAGCAGTGCGGGCGACCTGCACGCTTATGAGCTGATCTCTGAAAAAGCAGATGTGAGTTGTTCCAGTGCCGGAGACGCCCGGGTATATGCTTCCGAAGAATTCAAGCTACGATCTTCCAGTGCTGGCAGCATCTATTACAAGGGGGACGGCAGGGTAGCCAACAGCCACACTTCGAGCGCGGGAAGTATCGTTAAAAAATAAAGCCCAGCCTCAAGTCCATGAGGTCGGCCACATGGCCATGCGCCTTGATGTTGACACCTGTATATAATTTCCTGGAAAACCTGAAATTGAGGCCATAGCGCTGGTATGCACGGTTCCTCGCCGGGTAGGGTTCATAATAATAGATCCCCCACTGGTGTATGAAAGAGAACCTTCCAAACAATATGTCTATACCCAGAAGTACAGCTGCCCGGTTATGATCGGGCAGGTCTGCTTCAGGATCACTGGCATATTCCCTTTTGATGCGTTCCTTTTCTGAAAAATCCGAGACCCATTCTGTGCCCCCCGATGCCGCGATGATCCTCCCGAATAAATAGTTGTAATAGATCCCGGCACCGAAAACAGGGTAAAGATGATCTTCCCCTTTTTCAGCATTTTTAGCGGTTCCAAGCAGGTAAGCATCAAACCAGCACCGCCTGTCGTAAAGATCTTTGCCGGACTGCCGGGAACGTTCTGCAAAAACAGCCTTCCGGAAACTGTAATCGAGTCCCAGGTTAAGGGTCGGGTAATTCATCCCCACATTAGGCTCCTTTATACCCCCGTTTGAGATATGATTATAATTAATACCCAGCCTCGTGGTAAAGTGTTCATTGATCCTGTAATGAAAGGCAAAGCTTAGCTGTACAATAAAACTGAGATGGGAGCTGAAAAAAAAATTATCGGGGTTGGTTTCAGGGTGGTAATATTTGCTTACATATGCAGGCCCTATCCCGAACCGGAAAGATAAACTCAGTTTTTTCTCAGCCCTGATATAGGGCTCAATAAAGGGATACAGGGCCACAGAGTAACCAAGGATCTCCGGGTTATCGAGATTAACATAGAAGAGGCCAAACCCGGTACGGGGATAACAATAGCAATACCGCCATATATTCTCACCCAACAGGTGCCATGCTATCTCGGCCTCGACTCCCCATGGATTGGCGTACGATAACTCCTCGATCTGTTTGGAATGTGGAATAATAAATCCATAATGCCCCCGGATCCCGAGACAGAGGACATTCTTGACCTCAGCACT
>CAZXOJ010000222.1:0-7016 GCA_964642325.1 uncultured Bacteroides sp.
GATGGTGGATGTTTTTATGATAAGGTTCTTTCTGCCATGAATCGCTGTACATGGGCAAATAAACTCCTTCTGATGCATAACTACCCCGGTTATCCTGGATTACTGCAGCATATCCAAGGAATGCCAGAAAATAGCCAAGTGATTCCGTATCCTTATTATAGGGGGTCCTGATAAAAATAACCGGCATCTCATAGGGGCTTTCATTGATTTTTCCATCCAGGGAATCAAAGATGATATATTGTATGCCTTTTGGAATTACTTCAATGGAGATGTTCTCTCCAAATCCGGAGTAAGGAATGCTTAATGAGTCCTGGGTAATAGGCAAATATACATCAGTCATTAATTGGGTACCGTCTGGCATGGTAAACGGGACAGTATATTTTTCAGCCCATTCCCGCGCGAGGTCCAGTTTACCATTGTTATCCTGGGCAAATCCTCTGATGGCCGGGAAAGAAACGTATAATAATATCAAAATATAATTACGCATATATTTAAGTTTACCACCATAACAACTTCAAAAAAAACCAAAAAAAAACCCCCGGTGTGGTCCGGGGGTTTTTTTATTTAATTTGGTTTAGTTTATTTTCCATTCTCTGCCGAGGATGACATCCTCTTTTCCTGTATCCGGGCCTTTTTACCCGTTCTGCCACGAAGGTAGAAGATCCTGGCACGGCGTACATGCCCCCGCTTATTAATATCTATTTTCTCAATAAAAGGGGAAGATGTTGGAAATATCCTTTCAACACCAATATTCCCTGATAATTTACGTACTGTAAAAGTCTCTGTCAGACCTGATCCCCTGCGCTGGATAACAACGCCACGAAACTGCTGTACCCTTTCCTTGCTTCCTTCCCTGATCTTATAGTGAACAGTAATCGTATCACCTGAATTAAATGAAGGAAAATTCGTTTCCTTTATAAAATTATTTTCGGCTGCTCTCAGTAAATCCATCCTGTCAATATATTAATTTTCAACGACTCTCAATTATTTTCAGGACGCGAATATACGAATATTTTTCGTGAAAAAAAGAAAGTGATCTCAAAAATAATCAATGTATTCAACGATTTATTAACAAGGCCTCAAAGCTAATTTTGGAGGTTTAATGAGCTTCGCCGATGACTTTGAGATTTTCTCCCTTGTCATCCGCGATCTTTTCGTACCACCAGTCAGGGTATCCGGGCTGATCCGGATTGGGAGGAATGCTTCCCCCGTGGCCGTTATAAATGAACTTCCCATCTTTTTCTTTCTTAACATTCCCGTCCATGTATTTGACGAGCAGGTAATGACCCAGTTCCTTCCAGCGTTTAAAAGTTCTTTCTCCAGCACTGATTGAATAATCAGTCAGAAATTCCCTTGCAAGATCAGGATCCCTGTTATAAAGCTCGAGTGCGGCTATATCCACAGCTTCTGTATTGTTAATATATTTTGTTTCCAACTCTGATTGTACCTTAAATACATCCGGGGTCATCAGGTCATATCTCATATAACAGAAATTTGATACAAAATTAAAAGCCCAGAAGGCTGAAGTTTCAGAGTAGGTGATCATATCCCCATTTCCAACTTCAAAATTCTCAGGGACACGTTCGATTCCACAATACATAGGATTATAAACAGTAGTGGCTGCATCATCCACACCAAACCAGAAAATGCCGCCTATCCAATCAGGCAACCAGTTTCTTGACTCGGTTACAAATGAGTAACCAGTCTGCTGGGTGGCTATAGCTCTCTCATTACAATAGGTCACGTCTCCAACCGACCAGGTCAATGGGCGCCAGCGGTAGGGATTGCGATAAGGTCCGGCACCAACGTCAGTTGTCATGTCAAGCGGCGTACCTTCATAATGGTCACGCATGCCATTCATCAGGTCATGCGCTGTCAGCTTGCTGCTTGGTTTTACCCACAAGGGCATCCTGTTTTCAAGATTCTCTCCTTTGGCATAATCCAGGTATTGGTCCATGCCACCTGTGATCTTATTGAAGAAGGACCATACCCTGGCTTCGCAAAACCTGGCACCACCGAAAGTAACCGGAGCATAGGTGTCTGAAAAACTGAAATCTTTGTCTTTACCGTCGAAATATCCCTGTTCCCTGGCAAAAGAAATAACATCTTCTGCATAGATGCAGTTTTCAGGGTCATCAAGAGGGAATGTAGTGATCCTTGCCTGGTTGGCATGGGCAGATACATATCCATCGGGTATTCTGCGGGCCACCCACACGGCACCCTTATTCCCGGTGCCCTTGCCAATAAGGTCCATGATCCAGACCTCGTTTTTGTCTGCAATGGAGAAGGATTCACCGGAACTGTAATATCCGTATTCTGCCACAAGATCACCCATTACCTGTATGGCTTCGCGTGCCGTCTTGGCCCGCTGCAGGATCAGGAACATCAGGCTGCCGTAATCAATGATCCCGGTTGTATCAACCAGCTCCGGGAGTCCCCCGTAGGTGGTTTCTCCTATGGCAAGCTGGTGTTCATTCATCAAGCCAATCACAGCATAGGTATGGGGAACCTGCTTGATCTTGCCGAGGTATTTCCCTGTATCCCATTCATATATATCCATCAGGCTCCCTGCAGTGTGGTCAGCTGCTGGACGGTGATATAATTCACCGTAAAGGAAATGGGCGTCAGCGGCATAAGTGATCATTGTGGCGCCGTTTACCGATGCCCCACGGGTTACCAGGAAGTTTGTACATGTGTTTGCATCCTGGACAGATAATGCACTTACTGTCAGGATTGCCATAAATTGAAATAAACGTTTCATATGTTTTGATTTATTTGCGTCCGACAAAAATACATGTTTTTGTATTTCCATAAACAAGAACCTGATGTTATGCAATCATATTTTCAATATATTTAACCAACCGGATGTTAACCCAATGTAATACCTAAATTTCGCGTATATGATATCTGAATGGATCAAACCAACTGAGTTTATGAAAACAACCTTCATCATCCTGTTAGGTTTAGTCTCAAACCTGGTATTTGCCGGTGGACTGAACATAGGGGTTGCAGCAGTCAGGATCACCCCCCCTCTGGGCACACCTATGGCCGGATATTATTATGTACGGGGTGCAGAGGGAGTTCATGATGACCTTTATGCCAAGACTCTTATCATAGAAAAGGAAGGGACCAGGGTGGCTATCGTTTCCTGTGACCTGATTGAAATTCCAGCAGAACTGGCAGCCGATATCAGGGACCTTGCCTCAACGTCAACTGGCATTCCTGCTGCACATATCATGATCAGTGCTACCCATTCACATACAGGTCCTGTTATTCTTTCTCCTGCAAATATGTATGGCACAGATGGGAAGGTGCGGGAATTACTTTCGGACTATATGAAAGAGTTACCTGGACTGGTCGCTGAGAGTATCATCCGTGCCAATAATAAGATACAGCCTGCCACCCTGTCATTTGGAAGGGGTTATGAGGAAACCATCAGTTTTAACCGGCGCTTTTTTATGACAGACGGAACCGTGGGATGGAATGCGGGAAAACTGAATCCAATGATCATTAAGCCGGCTGGACCCATAGATCCGGAAGTGGGAGTTCTCTATGCAGAATCTATAGAAGGGAAAGCCTTATCAACCTACGTCAATTTCGCATTGCACCTCGACATTACTGGTGGACTGGAGATATCAGCCGATATGCCATATACCCTGTCTGAGATCCTTGGCGGGTTTAAGGGAGAAGATATGATCACCCTCTTTGGGCAGGGCTGCTGCGGGAATATCAACCATATTAATGTGAAATCCGGAGAACCTCAGAAAGGGCATGATGAAGCCGGACGTATTGGTACGGTGCTGGCAGGTGAGGTGATAAAAACCTATACCCGGTGTAAACCCCTGGAAGTTGATGAGATCCATGCCAGGAGTGAAATAGTGGGACTCCCGCTGGCAGCATTTTCAGATGATGAGCTTGAGCGTGCGCAGGAAATAACAGAAAAATTCGGAGAAAGGAATGCAGCGCCATTCATGGAAATGGTGAATGCCTTTAAAATTGTCGATGTCTATGAAAGGAAAGGTAAACCCATAGAGGCAGAAGTCCAGGTTTTTACCCTGGGAAATGATTTTGCCATTGTCAGTTTACCAGGAGAAGTATTCGTTGAACTGGGAATGTACATCAAGGAGCGTTCTCCCTATCCCGGCACCATGGTCCTGGAATTGACCAATGGTTCTGTCGATTATATACCTGACAGAAAAGCTTATGTGGAAGGAAACTACGAGGCGGTCAGTGCCAGGTGTGCACCCGGTTCCGGTGAATTCCTTGTCGAAAGGGTGTTGGAGATCCTGAATGAAATGAAAAATAACAAACCGTGAGATACCTTCTAAGCTTTTGCCTGATATTGATGACCCTGTCGGCTGCTGCCGCAGATCATAATCCCATCATCCCCCAACCTCAAAAGCTTAGGTACGGAACATCACAGTTTGGCCTTAATGACGTCAGTATTGGATTTACAGGGACTCCATCCAGCGAAGACATCTTTGCTGCAGGAGAACTTGCTGCTTTCCTTTCCGGGATCTCAGGCAAACCTGTAAATATCAGTGAATCTCTTACCAGTAGTTCCTCAATACTATTCCAGCGGACCGGAAATGTGGATCCCCTGCCCATGCCAGCTGAGACCGCCGGGCCCGATTCAAGGGAAGCTTATAAGATCCATATCGATGTGGAACAGGTGAGGATAGAGGCAAAATCTTCTGCTGGTCTGTATTATGCCGTGCAGACACTTCGTCAGATGGTAGAAGGCAGGGGAGATGATGCCTTTTTGCCTGAATGTGAAGTGGTAGACTGGCCCTCCATGGCTTACAGGGGGTTTATGATGGATATGAGCCACACACAGCTCCCATTGATAGAAGAGATCAAAAGACAGATCGATTTTCTGGCCCGCTGGAAGTCCAACCAGTATTTGTTCTATTCAGAAGCCAGCATAGAACTCGAGGGTTACCCTTTACTGATGGCCAATGCGAGATTCACCAAAGAGGAAGTCCGCGATATCATAGCATATGCAAAGAAACGCCACATCGACGTCATTCCCAATATGGAACTGTACGGTCATCTACATGACCTGTTTCGGCTGGAGCATTATGCAGACATGGCCGTGATACCCCATGGCGGGGAATTCAGTCCTAATAATCCTCGTGTTGAACCTTTGTTGGGGGACTGGATTGCCCAGGTAGCAGATCTTTTCCCGAGTCCCTTTTTCCACATAGGGTTCGATGAGACATGGTTGATCAAGAAAGAAGCAGAGAAATTGGATCTGCCAGCTGAGGCGCTTTACCTTAAAATGTTACGGCGGACAACAGACCTGGTTGAAAGGGAAGGTAAAGTCCCCCTGGTCTGGGCGGACATGCTGCAGAAATTCCCCTCCATTATTCCGGAGGTCTCAGAAAAAACCATTGCGGTTCCCTGGCATTATTGGCCAAAGGAAGAAACAGCATATGACCGGCTGCTGGGTCCGTTTGAAGCTGAAGGGATTCCTATGATCGTACAGTCGGCCCTGATAAACTGGAACTGGGTATACCCGGTTTTCGGAATATCTTTTGAGAACACCGATCTTTTATTGAAAGTTGGCAGAAAATACAATGCAATTGGCTTCATTAATTCGGGCTGGACAGATGATACCCAGACCATCATGCGCATGAGCCGTCCGGATCTTGCCTATGGATCCGCAGCTTCCTGGCAAAGTGGGACAATGGACAGGGAAAGATTCTTCGGTGACTATTGCCGGGTTCAGTATCCTGTGGATCTCGCCACCCTGGTTGAAAAGTCCCTCGTGGCTCTTACTGAGTCAGAATCACTGATCAGGCAAGTAGTTGGGAATACGGACCCCGCCTTATTTGCAAATCCTTTTACAAAAAAGTCACTTGATAATATTGAGCAGCATAAGGATCAGTTGCGGATTGGCCGCCTGGCTGCCGAGGTGGCGCAGATCAACCTGAGGGAGGCCCTGGAATACAGCATGGATACCATTACTCTCTATGCCATGCTTACCGGTGCGAAAATGCTGGATTACCTTTCTTTAAAATATATCTATGCCGGTGAAATTGCCGAATTCTGGCAGCAACTGGAAGAAGCTGAAGATAAAGACGAAATGCGGCGTTGGATGCATATGGAAGTTTCATTTAAATACCATACCCGGACATCGGATATGCTGGACGCTGTCATCGAGTTAAAAGAGATGTATGAAAAGGCCTGGCTGAATGAATACAACACGTTCAGGCTTGGCGTTGGACTCGGGAAATATGACCTGGAATTCCAGTACTGGCTGAAAATGCAAAGAAGAATGGATGAGATCCGCAGCCATTATGAAGCCGGTGAAAAACTTCCCACGCTGGAATCCCTGTTTCATTGAGTAAAAATAAAAGAAAGATCATGATAAACATCAGCAAAAGAACAGTAGCCATCACGCTTATTTCTGCCTTAATTTTATTTTCCTTCAGTGCCGGAATAAGAGCGCAGAAGCCGGGAACTACCAAACATGAAGGAAAGATTTGTAATGTTAAGTCCTTCTCTATGAACAAGATATGCAAAGAGTGGGATGGGCAATGGGAGGGTATTACCGTTGCCTCGGATGGTAATTGCTATTTTGGTACATCTACCCATTCCAGGGGACATGGAGCAGGGTTTCATAGGTATAATCCGGTAACAAAGGAGCATACCATGCTTGCTGAGGACATGACACTGGTATGCGGGGAAGGAGATACTGAAACCCAGCAGGGCAAGATCCACAGCCCCATCGTGGAATGTGACGGCTGGCTATATTTTACCACCCACCTGTCCAATTACTGGCCTGAAGGCATTGAGCTTTACACAGGCGCGCATGTAATCGGTTATGAACTGGCCACAGGTAATTTTCGCGATTTTGGCGTAGTTAAGCCAAGGTATTCCATATACTCCGCCATAAATGTCGACCCGGATCGAAAAATATTATACGTATTTGTTGCGCCATTCCATGACGAACTCATTAAAAATGGAGGGTGTTATTTATACAGCATAGACATAGCTTCAGGTGCCAAGAA
>CAZXOJ010000223.1:0-6967 GCA_964642325.1 uncultured Bacteroides sp.
TGTGGCAGGATAAGATTCCGGTGGTTTATGATCTCAGCAAGATTGGTTTCTTCAATTCTCCGGACCAGTTCCTCCGTTCCAAAAGTACCTTTACCTGCGGCACACCAGACATTGATCCCGAAGGTATTCAGCACCAGGATATACCCTTCAATATCTTTCAGAGAAGACCTGAGCGCATCGAAACTAAGCGTATAATTGGCCGTTACAAAGACCGGACTTTCCGGGCCAGGTTTACCAATCTTGTAAAGTCCCGGTTCAACCTTATGTTTCATCCGGTTTATTCCCCACCTTGCCTGAAGGTGGTCCAGTATATCCTTCAGTTTGATTTGATGGTCAGTCCTGAAAATGGATTCCTGCATTACAAGTCCCTGGAACTGGCTACTTTTCACCGGTTGCAAGGAATACGGAGATTTTTGCATCATTTTCGGGGTTAACAGATGTGTCAAAACAATATTCTTCGATAGAATGAACATCAACATTTTTGAAGCCTGCAGCTTTCAGCCAGGTTTCGATTTCCTGATTCTCAAATCCAAGCCACAGGTCATGATGTTCAGTTTTAAAATACTCAAACGGATGGGAGTTGAGATCTGTAAGGATCATCCTGCCACCTCTCTTTAATATCCTGTAAATTTCACGGATGGCTTTCGGGGGATTGTCCACATGATGCAGGTACATATTGGCAAGTCCATAATCTACAATATTGTCCCTGACCGGCAAATGATTGGCATTCCCGTTTCGGTAGTCTATTTTACCAACATCCGGGAATTTGAGCTTCATTTGTTTCAGCATCTCGGCAGACTGGTCAATGGCGATGATGGAAGCTGGCCCATTTATCAATCCCTCGCTGATAAATCCCGTACCCGATCCCAGGTCTGCGACCATGGTACCAGGTTCAGCATAAACCATGGAAAGGATCTTTTCCCTTACCACCTCGGTATAGAATTCCTTGCTCATGGAATCCCATTGGGAGGCGATCTGGTTAAAATACCTTTTGACTTCAGTATTTACGTTTTTGCGTAGAATTTTCTCTAATATCATTACTAATTATTTAACAGGTTTTGGGATTATCCTGGTTGATCTCTATCATTTTTTTTACCATGATTTCAAATGACCTGAGGAAAACAGGAAGATCCCCTGCGGGAATAGATTCAATGATGGTATCGAAATAAGCATCACTGTCCCGGTTGATCTGCCGGCAGATGCCATCCCCTTTATCGGTCAAAGAGATGGTTATCATTCTCCTGTTCTCTTCGGGGATAACCCTGTTTACCGTACCATTCTTTACCAGGCTGTCTACCGTCCTGCTGACAGTACTTTTATCCAGGTATAGCTTCTCTGATAACTCATTCAGGTTTATGGAATTATGCGAATCCACTTCCAATAAGGTATGACACTGGGCCAGTGTGACACCTTCACAGCAGGTAGCATTAATCTGAATACTTAACTCCCGTTCAATATGCCGGATGTTTTCCCTGAATTTTCGAATAACAGAAATATCCATTGAATTGTTTTTATTGTATATTACAATTATTGCTTTTTTAAACTGTTGCAATGTACAACTTTTATTTTGATTACTAAAAATGTTATAACGGATTGAACAGATTTTTGTTTTGCGGGAACAGATTGTGATCTAAAAGGGAAAGTTTGTGATCTAAAAAGAAAAGCCTGAATCCAAAACGAAAAGTTTGCCAATTAACCAGGTAGTGTATAGTAGATCCCAGCTCCGGGTCCCAGAGGAAGCCCCAGCAGCAGCCAGGCAATCAGCAGCAATGACCAGACAATAAAAAAGGCAAAGGTATAGGGGATCATGGTCGCAATGACCGTTCCTATCCCAGCCTTCTTCTCATATTTCTGGATAAAGGCGATTATGAGGGCAAAGAAACTCATCATGGGGGAAATTATATTGGTCACACTGTCCCCTATTCGGTAAACGACCTGGGAAAGTTCCGGGGAATAGCCCAGCAGCATGAACATAGGAATGAATACCGGCGCCATGATGGCCCATTTGGCAGAGGCAGATCCCATGGCCAGGTTAATCAATCCAGATAAAACAATAAACAGGAGCATCAGGGGAATGAGCCCCAGTCCGGATGCCATCACCAGGTTGGCCCCCTTGATGGCAAAGATGATCCCCAGGTTGCTCCATTTGAAATAGGCGACGAACTGGGCGGCAAAAAATACCAGCACATAATACATCGCCAGTGTTTTCATGGCATCCGCCATCCCGTTCATGACATCAGCATCCGATTTATATTTTTTGATCGTGATGCCGTAAGCTATACCCATCAGGGACGCAGTAATAAACAACATGGCAACTATCCCCCTGATCAAAGGAGACGACAGCACTTCCCCGTCAGTCCCGCGAAAGAACCCATTTGACGGGATGATCGTAACCAGCGTGATGGCAAATATTACCAGCGCCACAAAGCCTGCATTCCGGAGAGCTTTCTTTTCGAGCTGACTCAGTTTATCCAGCTTCTCATCTGCTCCCTCTCCTTCGTATTTCCCAAACCGTGGAGCAACGAACCTTTCCGTCACCCATGTCCCTGTAAAAGCAATCACAAAGGTGGATGCCACCATAAAATAATAATTGGCCGTGGGATTCACCAGGTATTCAGGATCAAGGATCTGGGCGGCTTCCTCAGAAAGTCCCGCAAGCAAGGGGTCTATGGTCCCCAGTATAAGGTTGGCCGAAAAACCGCCGGACACCCCTGCAAAAGCAGCAGCCATTCCTATCACCGGATGGCGGCCAATGGCGATGAAGATGATCCCTCCGAGGGGGATTAGCAATACATATCCGACATCACTGGCAGCATTGGACAGTATCCCTGCAAGCACAAGTACAAAAGTCAGGAATTTCCGGGGAGATGACAGTACAATCGACCTGATCACCGCCCCTATCAGTCCGCTGCTCTCAGCGATCCCAATCCCCAGCATGGCCACCATCACTATCCCCAGGGGGGCAAAACTGGTAAAGTTGACTACCATGTCAGTAAGGATGCGATGGACGCCACTTTTCGACAACAGGTTTACCGGTTCGATCACCTCGCCGGTCCCCGGATGCAATGCAGTCCAGTCCACCGCCGCTGCAATGGCAGAAAAGATCAGGATCAGCACTGCGAAAAGTCCGAATAATGTGGCCGGGTGCGGGAGTGCATTCCCCACCTTTTCCACGCCATTCAGAAATTTATCGAAGATTTTTCCCCGGAAGGCCCTGAACTTTTTTACTGCCATAGAAACTGGAATAGACCGCTAAAATAAGAGTTTTTGAAACCTGTCCAACCAGACTCATTGGCATTGAAAGTGGTTTTACTTACCATTCAGGTAGTTACGGAGATATTTAAAATCTGTGGTTAGCTGCCCTTCCTTCAAAATAGTGGCCCGGCGGATGATTCCCTCCCGGTCATAGTCCACCAGTGAAGGAATCACTTTTCTGAGAAGCATGTTCCCGAAATCTACAGAAGCATCCCTGGGCAGTTCACCCGGCAGGTTGTCCACCGCCATCACCGTGATACTTCGCAGATCAAAAGGTGGCGTCTCGGATTCCGTCATCGGGTCGTATCCATAGAACGGATCTGCAATGGTTGAAGCCCTTATGGTAGAAGGGATGGGATCCTTGATATCACAGCTTACATCAGCGATCACCCGGATATGGAAATCAGGCTCCCGCATATCTGTATTGGTCATGAATACCGGTGATTTCGGGTCCCAGAAATGACAGGGGATAAACAGGTCAGTGACCTTGGTATAGGGTTTAAAGATGGACTCATACACCCCGGGATGCTGAAAAAAATGTTCCAGCGTGACAGCTTCACCATCCTTCCTTCGGACATAATCCCACGGGTCGATCCGACAGATCACTGGATCATCGTATGACTGTTCAAGGAATTCTTCGGGGAACACTTCCTTTAGTCCCAGGCACCTCAAGGTCTCAATGGCACCACCTGCTACCCGTCCTCCACCAGTGACCAGGATTTTCATCGGCTGGAGGGTCAATTTCTTCAACTCAGCCTTCATTTCCTCAAAGTCCCTGCATTCATGGGCAGGCTTCAGCCTGTATTGCCGGTAGCGCTCCCCGTAGGCCCGGAGCCCGTTGTAAGCCCCGACGATCCCGGCCCAGCGACCAAAGGCCACCAGCCTGATATGCAGATGATCGGTCAGGTACTCATAATCTACCAGGGTAATCTCCCGGGCGGAAATTTCCTGGAGCAGTTGGCGATTATAAGGTTGCTCCTTGGCCGTATGGGAGAAAAAGAAATAGGTCTTACCTGGTATCAGTTTATCGATCTCTACTTCCTTTACCCCGAACAATACATCATAGTCCGAGACTTCAGCCCTGACCTCTACCCCGGCATCCTTATATTCCTTATCATTAAAACACCTGATCTGGCTTGATTGTACTACAAATTCATGGCCCGGGTAAACCGACTTAAGATCCGCCAGCTGTTTCGGAGAAAAGGGTACCCGTCGGTCAGGCGGGGACTTTGTTTCTGCGATAATGCCTATCCTCATATCACAAAGATAACCAAGGTGATCCAATTCATGAAAGCAAAGAAGCAGAATCCTTGAAAACCATTCCTAGATCAGCTTTTTTGAACCCCAACTTGGGTGAATTGTCAGTATGTCTAACCGGGAGAAAAGAACCTTAGTGGGAAAATAGACTAGAATACAGTAAACCACGCGGGATTCTCACCTGACATTTTATTTCTACCCTTTATGTAGCTGATATACCAACAAGAAAGCAATTAATCCATGTAAGGATTGGATTTAATATTAGAATCAATGCCATATGAACAAGAATAAGGAGTTAGCACAAAACACTGGTCGGCTTTTACAAAGAATCAAGGAGATACTTGAGGAAGCACGAAACAAAGTCTATCGTACGACCAACACTGAAATGCTGCGAGCCTACTGGACAATAGGAAGGGAAATCGTGGAGGAAGAGCAAAAGGGCAAGAACCGGGCAGCTTATGGCAGTGCCTTACTGGAAGATTTGGCAACTCGGCTAACTAATCTTTATGGCAAAAGCTTTAGTAGCCGTAATCTTCGTTACATGCGCCAGTTTTACAGGGAATTCTCAAAATGGAACGCAGTGCGTTCCGAATTAACCTGGACCAATTACACATGAGCAAAGATATGAAAGGGCTCATGCTGGACTCCAACAAGAGCAAAGAGGTCATGCAGTCTGGAAATATTATTAAGGATCCCTTCGTACTGGAGTTTCTGAATGTAAAAGAGAGTAAAAACCTGTCGGAATCCAGGTTAGAATCGGCATTAATCGAGAAGTTACAGCAGTTCATACTTGAGCTGGGGAATGGGTTTTCTTTTGTCGATCGTCAATACCGGATCACAACGAACAACGATCACTTCTATATCGATCTAGTGTTCTACAACTACATCCTCAAGTGCTTTTTGCTGATTGAAATAAAAACAAAAAAGCTTACACACCAAGACATCGGTCAAATGGATTTTTAGGTACGGTTCTTTGAGAATCAGTTAAAACAACCGGGCGATAATCCCACCATAGGGTTGATCTTGTGCACTGAAAAGAATAAGACCATAGTGAAATACAGCCTTCTCAATGAAAGTAAGCAGATCTTTGCCTCTAAATACCAGCTGTATCTTCCTACAACAAAACAGTTAGAAAAGGAGATACAACGGGAGAGGGAACAGATCGAGCAGGAGAAAAATCTATCTGGCAAATAACTATCTCTCTAAATCTCTGTGATCCTTTCTGGCCGTTTGGCCTGGCCGATTCCCAGAGAACCATCCCCGGATCAGTCCTATTTGAACCCTACCTGGGGTGAATTATAATAGCCCATTGTTGCGTCCGCCACTGACATCCGGTAGAGGTGGTTCTGCATGAGGCATACTTTCTTGTTTGTGGCCGGAATATTGGTGGAATAGATACGCAGTTCACCCGGCAGGCTGGTAACGATCTCCTCTCTCCAATCCCCTATGATATCGGCCACGATCAGGAGCTTCCCCTCGATCTCAAGCTTCTGCTCACCATCGAATTCTTTCACCTGGCCACCATGGCAGATCTCCTTTTGCTCATCGGCATCCCACCAGATGGCCCTTGGTGAGTGTCCCCAGAGGTTCTGGTCCGAAAGCCTCTCCCCATCAGCTGTATATAAAAAGAACTTGTCACCTCCTTTAGCCTCACCGGCATAACATTCAATGCCCGGGTATTCAGTGGTCAGGTCCCCTATCATGCCCTGTCCGTGTACATGGACGGTGCTTCCCTCATATCCCCAGATAATTTCCCCCGTCAGGGCATCTACAACGCAGACCCCATTCTTGGGAGATCTTGATTCTATGGCGTAAAAGATCTCATAACCTGGGCGGTCTGGTAGGATATCTGCGATATACCCTCCGTCATTGTGCCCGAGGCCGGTATGCCACATCGGCTTCCCGTATTCATCAAGAGCAGAGGTGCCGAACACCAGTTCATCGTTCCCGTCAAGGTCAATATCCCCGGTCATCAGGGCATGTCCGCCTTGCCCCCTGTACTTTTCATCTTCCCCGATACTCTCCCATTTCCATATTGGTTTGAGTTCCTTATCCAGGGCCTGGGTTTTAATGACCGTATAGGTGCCCCTTTGCATGATCAGGGAAGGATTTGTCCCGTCCAGGTAAGCTATGCTCAGGAAATTGCGGCTCCAGCGATTGTAGGAATCATAATCCTTCCTGGATATCCAGTCCTTCTTTTTGAGAATTTCACCACTCATCGGGTCAAGCTTAATAAGGTATTCTGGTCCCCGAAGAACGTGCCCGTCCAGTTCCCTTGGATCCCCCTCCCCTGCTTTGGCATAAACCTCTGCCTTACCGTCCTGGTCCACGTCAAAAACCATATAAGGAGAGTACCATGTACCCGCTTCTATGGCCCAACCCATGTCATGGCGCCAGAGGAATTCCCCTTTAGAAGAATAGGCATCCAGTTTATAGGAATCGGGACTGCGTGACC
>CAZXOJ010000224.1:0-6933 GCA_964642325.1 uncultured Bacteroides sp.
CCGATAAGACCTTTGAGATCCGTATCAGTTCTCCATCCCTGGGATTGATGCTGGGCGCTGACAGTATCCATACCTATACCATCCTCAATGATGATATCGAGGTAACAGTGCTGGCAGATTCAGACAGCATTGGCTCCTGTTATCCTGCCATTGCCAACCTGGACGTAAACGTTTCTGGAACTGGACCTTACACCTATACCTGGACCCCTGTAGACAGCCTGAGTGACCCGGGCATCGCCGATCCTGTAGCAAATCCTACAGTGTCAACCTGGTATGTGGTTGATGTTACTGACCAGACCAATGGGGCGGTGGGGACTGACAGCATTTTAATTGCCGTTTTGACTGCTCCCGCAGAGCCCATTATTACGGCTGATGGTCCCACGACATTTTGCACTGGTGACAGTGTACAGCTTAGTTCCTCGGTGGGAACCGCCTATCTTTGGTCCACCGGCGAAACCACTCAGGATATCTGGGCCAGCATTAGCGGAAGCTATTCGGTCACTATACTCGGTGACGGGGCTTGCCCCAGTGCACCATCTGCCCCAGTCCTGGTAACGGCCAGGCCCCTGCCTGCACAGCCCGTAATAACTGCCTCGGGACCGATCGGCTTTTGTGAGGGGGACAGTGTGGATCTGACATCCAGCCCTGCAAGCTCCTATCTCTGGTCAAACGGGGATACCAACCAGGCAATACGGGTAATATCGAGTGGAGACTTCTTTGTTCAGGTGTCGGATACCAGCGGATGCCAGAGCATTCCTTCTGCCACTACTACGGTGACCGTTGAAGCTATACCTCCAACCCCGGTCATAACGGTGGATGGCAGCACGGATATCTGTGAACATGACAGTGTTTTGCTGACGTCTTCTGCAGGAATCGTCTATTTATGGTCCACCGGTGATACCACAGAAAGCATTTTTGCCAAAACGGCTGGTGATTATACTGTGCAGACCATCAATGGGGTGGCATGTCCCAGCTTACCGTCAAGCGCTGTTAGCATAAGCACCAGGCCTGCTCCTTTGCAGCCGACCATAACATTCACGGGTAATTCTACTTTCTGTGAAGGAGACAGCCTCGTGCTTACTTCTTCAACAGGTACAACATATCTCTGGTCAAATGGTGAAACTACGCCAGGTATCTCCGCAAGGACAACCGGCAGTTATACGGTCAGGGTAGCTAATGCTGATGGCTGTTTCAGTCTGCCATCAGATCCAGTTGATGTGACCGTCCATGCCAATCCTGAGAAACCAGTGATTTCAGGTAGTGACGAATATTGCACAGGTGATTCAGTCATGTTGAGTGGACCACCTGCCAGTGCCTATCTCTGGTCCACCGGAGAGACCACTTCTACGATCTATGTAAAGAGTGGCAGCTATACCCTGACAGTGACAGATGCCAACGGCTGCATCAGTCCCGTTTCAGACCCCTTAACCGTAAGTGAATCACCTAAACCGCCCAGGCCGGTGATCACGCCCGCAGGTCCTGTCGATCTGGAGTCCGGCGACAGCATCATACTTGTCTCCTCGTCTGCAACAACTTATACATGGTCTCCGGGGGGAGAGACCACTCCTTCTATCACTGTCAGGACAGCTGGCATTTTTGATGTTACCATTGGCAACGAATTTGGCTGTTTCAGTGATCCCAGTGATCCAGTTACAGTAACACAGACATCGTTGGAGAAACCTGTAATCACCATCACCGGAGAGACAGCGTTTTGTGAGGGAGCTTCTACAACTACCCTGAGCGCCCCCGAGGCCAGCGCCTTCCTGTGGTCAAACGGAGAAACCACCCAGGGCATACTGGTTATCGTAACAGGTTCCTATACGGTGACCATTTTTAACGAGTTCGGGACTCAATCATTACCTTCAGATCCGGTCGATATCAATATATTTGAGAATCCAGTTCTCAACCTGATAAGTAAATCGGACGTCCTCTGTAATGGTGAAACCTCAGGATCCATTGAGGTAATTGCCATTGGAGGGACATCGCCTGTTGCCTACGACTGGAACAATGGACAGACGGGTTCCGGCATTACCAATATTGGTGCCGGTAATTACCTGGTAAGCGCCACGGATGCAAACGGATGCCAGGACACCCTCAGTGAATCCCTCAGTGAACCAGCTGCCATCGTGATTAATGAGACCATTACAGATCCGACCTGTGAAGACAGTCAGGACGGGGCAATAGAAATAAGCATCTCGGGTGGATCACCCGGCTACACCATCCAATGGTCTAATGGCAGTAGCGGTCCACTCACAGAGAATCTCGGTCCGGGCACCATCAATGTCGATGTAACTGATGAGAACCAGTGCCTGGTAAATGAGAGCTACAGCCTTGTTGCAGAAAAGGATATATGTATTACCGTCTATGAAATCATTACACCCAACGGTGACGGGTCCAATGATACATGGGTAATTACCGGTATTGAACTCTACCCGGATGCAACGGTGCAGGTATATGACAGGTGGGGAAGACAGGTGTACCACTCTGTTGGATACCCAGGTCAATGGGATGGAACCAACAAAGGGAAGGTCCTGCCAATGGACTCCTACCATTATATCATCAAATATCAAAAAGATAAAGATCCCATAATCGGGAACATTACCATAGTGAAATGAAAAAGATAATCCAGTATATCATCCCCGCATTTATGCTGGTCCTGCCGGCAACCTTGCAAGCCCAGCAGACCCCGGTGATCAGCCAGTATATGATGAATAAATACCTGGTCAATCCTGCCCTGGCCGGTGTAAAAGGCTACACCAATATCAGTTTTACAGCTCGACAACAATATAGCCAGCTACAGAATGCCCCTCGGACTTTCGTTTTAAGTGGTGAAACACGTTTATTGGAAGACAGCTGGATAAGGCGGAAACAGAAGGTGGAAAAGAAAACCAAAAATGCCAGCAGGAACAAAAATGTCGGCATCGGAGGATTCATTTACAATGACAGGAACGGAATAATAAATCGTACAGGTGCACAATTCACCTATGCCTATCATATCAATTTCAATAATCAGTACCAGCTATCTTTCGGATTGTCCATCAGCGCTTACCAGTTCAAGCTAGATGCCACTAATAGCCTGAGATACAACCTCGATGACCCCTTGCTGGATAATAATAAAACAACGTTTTTTGTGCCGGATGCAAATGCCGGGATTTATATATCAGGTAAGGGATTATATGCGGGCTTATCCGCTGCACAATTGTTCGGATCGTATATTAAATTGGGACAGAACACTTTTGAAGATTTTAAGACCTTAAGGCATTTCTACTTCATCGGGGGCTATAAATGGCTGGTGTCACATACGGTGATCCTGGAACCCTCATTCCTGGCCAGGGCTACTGTTGATGCCTTTGTTATGGATGCTTCGGCAAGGTTGTTTTACCAGACAAACTACTGGATTGGCGTCACCTACCGTACAAACAATACAATGGCATTTATGGCCGGATTTATGGTTGATGGCATATACCTGGGTTATGCCTATGATGCCTCAATGGGGGCGCTTCAGAATTACAGCGGTGGATCCCACGAACTCATGGTCGGCGTCAGGCTGGGAGATAACTCCACCAGGAGATCCCGCTGGTTGAGGCCGGATGTTTCAGAGATCGGTGAATAGCCTGACGAATTGTAGTTAATTGATCTCCTGCTTCACGCGGGCATTAACAAACAAGGTATCCCCTATCCCCTCAAATCCTGCGAATACTTTCTCCCCATCATGATGTAGCTGGTCGGAATGAATACCGATGATGGTGAGTGCAGCTTCTGCTGAATGTTCGTTGATCAGGGAATGTATGTCTGTTTCCTCATCAGGTCTCAGGATCTCAACATTTCTCTGGGAGATCGGGAGCCTTCCTGTCTGGATCAGTTCGAGTAGTTTTTTGCGGGTGGTTTCTACATCATCCTCGAAGGTGATCTCAAAAACCTTCAGCTGCGCCTTTCTCATTTCAGGATGCGATGAAATGATAAAACCCAGCAGGATCATCAGGTTGGCATTGTTGTAATCAATGCTCCTTATCCAGATATGAATGCCCTTTTTAGGTTTCAGGGGATTGGGAGAACTGCCTAAGATACAGACATCGTGATTGGCGGCTTCAATGAGCGAAAAATTCTCCACAATCTGTTTAAGGTTGCGGGGATCCTTCTTGTCAAATTCCAGCAGCATGGTATTGTTCTCCATGCCGGATACTCCCGGGATCTGTATGACCTGGGCTATGGCAGAAGTATAAGACGGGGAGATTATGGTATCCATATAAATATGATTCTGCTTCTCCCTTGTCATAGCCACCAGCTTCTCCAGTATTTCTCCAGAATCTTCCATGGAGGATTTTGAGAAATAATTATTTATATAATGTATATAAGTCCCGAAGCCATAACGATATGATATCCAGTTCAAAAGCCTCAGTGCATTCTGCCGGTCAAAGGAGGAATCCGAGATACAGATGGTGGATGGCCTCCAGCGTATCTTGGTCCCGGAAGACCTGCGCTTTTGCAGGTATATCTGTATATTCCGGCTCAACTGGAAAATCGCATTGCTAAAGATGGATTCTAGACCCCGCCTGTCCTTATGATAATTGCTGATCCCAAGATAAATCAATACCAGGGCAGCAATGGCCAGGATGGCATAAAGGGAATTGATCTTGAACATCAGCCAACTACACATCAGGAAGCCGATCAGCGATATATACCACTTTGACCGGAAAACAGGCCTGTAGGAAGGGTCAGCCCCGAAGTGAAAAAGGAATGATATCAAGCATAATGAACCGTAGGTCACCATAAAGAACATGGAGATAATCTCAGCAACCACATTTACATTCCCCGCTGCCACAAAAATAAATGCGATGAAGCAGGTGAGCAGGGAAGCGTTGAATGGCTCATTCATCTCTCCCTTGCCTTTCGACAGCCAGCGGTTGAGCGATTTGACCGGGAATGCCCTGTCCATGGCCAGGGCCTGCAAGGTCCGGGGTGCTACCATGACAGAACCAAGGGCAGAGGAGATCGTCGATGCAGCCAGTCCCAGGGGAATGATCAAGACCCCGTATAGAGCGATCTTACTCATTATCAACTGATTGTTTTGGAGGTCATCCGGACTGGCAGAAGTGTAGAGTTTCCATGCGATGAATATATAGATGACCATTCCGGAAATGGTAGCCAGGGTTGTCCCCAGAGGAATAGACCTGCCAGGCTTTTTCAGGTCCCCGGACAAACCAACACCGGCAGTCATACCAGTAAATGCAGGAAATACAATGGCAAAAACAATGAAGAAACCGGAGAGGTCATAGCTACCCTGACCTATTGTCCAGATGCTCTGTTCAGGGACATAATCAGTCTGGCCAAGGAAAAACAGTATAAGAGAAGCGAAAAGGATAGCCACGACAAAGTAGAGAGCTTTTACACCCATGCTGGCCCCCCTCTTCAGGATCAGCAATGACAGCAATCCCATGGCAGGCAAGCTGATGACCTGCCGGGGCAGCTCCAGGTCCCATTTTTCGAGTGCATAATTAAAAAAAGGCTCAAAGGCTTCTGTAAAGGCAATTACATAAAAGGCCACACTGATGGCCTGAGACATGAAAAGGGAAATCCCTATGGTGGCACCGATGTTCAATCCGAATGACCTGGAGATCACAAAATACTCTCCTCCTCCTTCAACCCGCCGGTTGGTGGCCAGCTCACTCAGTGCCAGCGCAGTGGGTATGGTCACCGTATGTCCTATCAATATGACCAGTATCACCCCCCAGAAACCGATATGCCCGACAGCCATACCGAAACGAAGGAAGAGGATGGCCCCCAGTATAGTGGATATTGCTGTAAAGAAGACCGGAAGTGTTCCGAATCCCTGTGTCTTTGTACCTGCCATTTAACAGCTCTTTCTGTTGCATGAAAATTAGTTAAAAAATTCTACATTTGCAGGCCTTTTTGGCCAGGCTTGCCAGCCTACTCCTGGGCTGCCCCCGGCTTTGTGCACCGTAAACTATTAATCCTCAGAGAAATGAAACTATTGTTAAAAGAGAAACTATTTTCCAGGAGCTGGTTCATCAACTATGCGCTGATAATCATTGGCTCCTTCATTATGGCCGCCGGTTATGTCTTTTTTATTACGCCGCACAGGATAGTACCGGGAGGAGTATATGGTATCAGTATAGTCATCCACTATCTCACAGAGGGCATATTCAAATTCGCTCCGGTGGGATTGCCGGTGGGATTAATGGGACTGATCATGAACATTCCCCTGACCATTATCGGGATACGGGTCCTGGGTCCCAGGTTCGGCATCAAAACCATTCTCGGATTCTTTCTGACTGCTGGGTTCATTGATCTGCAGACGCTGATATGGGGGACTCTCCCGCTGGTGGAAGGGGATGTCCTGCTTTCCTGTATTTTCGGAGGCGTCCTGATAGGATTTGGTCTCGGTCTCATTTTCCGATCCAGGGCGACAAGCGGGGGATCCGATATCATCGCCATGATCTTTGCTAAATATACCAGGTTGCCCCTGGGACAGTTGCTGATATATATTGATTCAGTAATTTATTGGGACTGGCAGCCTTTGGAGACTGGAAAATACCGCTATACTCCTGGCTGACCATCTTTATCTCCGGAAAAGTCATCGATGCCACCCTTACAGGCGCCAACTATGCCAAGTCAGTCTTTATTATTTCAGAAAAATACCTGGAAATACAGGATATCATACTGCATCAGCTAAAAAGGGGAGGAACCCTCTTACATGCCTCCGGACTGTACGAGGGAAAAGAAAGACCTGTCATTTTCACTACGCTCAACAGAAGAGAACTCGTACTGCTTGAGAACCAGATCAGGAATATTGACCAGGACGCTTTTGTTACAGTAGTGGATGCCAAGGAAGTCCTGGGAGAAGGTTTTAAATCCCTGAATGACATCTAAACACTTTGCCCGGGAGAATAATATAGTTATGCTCTCACCAGA
>CAZXOJ010000225.1:0-3844 GCA_964642325.1 uncultured Bacteroides sp.
ACCCCGATGATAAAATAGGCCAGGGTCAAAACCAGGATCATTGCCAGGTCAGGAATGGTTTCCTTTATCTCCTGTCCCCTGATCAGCACTTTGTTAAGGGCATCAACCGCCCAGGTAGGTGACAGCATATCATTGATATGAAAAGTGAACCCTGCAAGGGTGAAAAGCTTGCCACCACTTATGGGAAAGGCAGCGCCCGTAAAGAACATAAGGATAAACAATGGGAATGTGCCAATAATGGCCACATCTTTAATGGATCGGCAGATTGCTGCCACTATAAGGCTAAAAGCTATCATGGACAGGCTGGTAAGAAATGCTACCAGCATGATAAACCAGAAAGTTCCCGGCAGCAGTTTATATCCGAGGGAAACTGCAACCAGCATGGTCAATAACATGGATATAATGGCGACAATAACTTGTATCAGGGATATCCCTCCCAGGAATTCAAGGGCAGAAAGGTTTGATATTTTCAGCCTTTCAAGGGTTTTGGCTTCAGGTTCCCTTACAATGGCAGCGGAAGTAGAAAATATCATCATGATAATGGCCAGTATCATCATGCCTGGTACATATAACTCAAATGTTGTCCTTTGTCCTGAGTACCCCAGGGTAGTTTCCTTCCAGCTAATGGGTAAAGCTATTCCCGAGGTTTCTCTGATAAACTGGTTTACCAGCTCTTCAGACCATACGGCACCAATGATATACTCCATGTCTGTGACATTCCCCACGATCTCAAGTAATGTTCCCGTGGGGCAATTGTATTCGGGGTTCAGCAATGTACGGGTTAATTGTCCGGGAAAAACAAGCATCACATCAGCTTCTCCCTCCTGGAGGAGGTTAATCCCAGCCAGCCGCTCGTCATGTTCAGTATAATGCAACATAGACGTCTCCTGGTCCATCGATACCTGTTGCATATAAGTTATCAGGGAATCACCCAGGTTGATCGGCTTATCCATGAAAAATGCTCCTTCATCCTGGTTCACCAAAATGATATTGAATTCCGGACTTTCGGTTTCCACCATCATGTAGTACATGAAAACGAAGAAAGGAGCAAGGGAAATGGTTAATAGAAGTATCCAGTAATCCCTGATCTGTTCCTTGAAACTTTTTATGAATACAAAATACCATCTCATTGCCTGAGCCTCCTTCCTGTCAGGTGGATAAAAACATCTTCCAGGGTATTCTCGCGCATATTCATACTGCTAACCTGAATTCCTTCCTGGTCCAAGATCTTATATATCATGGGGATCTTCGGAACCAGATCCATGGCCTTGATGATCCATTTCTCTTCGGAAATTATTAATTTAAACTTATTTTCTCTCAATTTATTTATAACAATATCAGGAGAGTTATCTTTGGTTACCTTAATTTTAAGTTCAAGTATATCTCCTTCCCCGATTGACTTCTTAAGATGCTCGGGTGTATCAATCTGCAAAAGCTTCCCCCTGTCAATTATGGCAACCCTGTCTGAAACCCTCTCCGCCTCATCCATATTATGGGTGGTAAATATTACGGTCCTTTCGGCTGATGTTTGCTGAATAAAATCCCTGACCATAATACGGCTCTGGGGATCGAGTCCGGCTTCAGGTTCATCGAAAACCACAATATCCGGTTCATGAATAATGGCCATGATAACATTCAGCCTCCTCTTCATGCCCCCGGAAAGGGTCGAGGCCAGTTTGTTCCTCTTTTCCTTGAGCCCTATCCTGTCAAGTAACAGATCTGCCCTGTTTCTCGCAGTTTTTCCCGGCACGTTGTACATCCGTCCCATGAAAACCAGTTGCTCGTAACATGTCAGTTTATTCCAGAGTATAATTTCCTGTGGGCAGATACCCACCCTCATGTTGTGGGACCGGATACCGGCATGGGTGATCCTTTCACCATTTATCAAAACTTCCCCCGAAGTGGGTTTTAGCAATCCGCACATCATCCGGATGGAAGTAGTTTTCCCTGCACCATTGGGTCCCAGTAATCCAAATACCTCACCCTTTCTTACTTCAAGGGAGAGGTCATCTACGGCAAGTAAGTCTCCGTAATACCTGACAAGGTTTCGGATTTCCAGGGCAGCCTCCCGTTGGTTCAGCTCATTGTACATGTCAGATCAGGATCTCATCAATGAAAATCTTTTGGAAATAAGTGATAATCTCAGGACCCGTAGGTCCAACACCCAGCATCATATATATAAGCATTCCATTAATAGCAGATATCAGAGCCGTGCTTCGCCCCGCTGGATTATGTTCACGGAATTCCCTGTTCTGCATCCCCATCTCAAACATTGATTCCAGCATTTCAAAAACATCTTCGGCATATCTTCGGTAGAGATCGCTTAATTTTTCATCCTCGAAAGCCTTGACCAGTGATAAAAAGTAAAATTTCAGATTTTCCCTGTTATCCATCCAGTAGCTAACATATTCTGAGATAAATTCCTTAAGCCCCTTTGCCATACTACGGTTCAGCAATACCCTTCTGAAAATTTCTTCTTCAGGTACAGATAATTTCTGGTTTGCATAGATCAGGATCTCATCCTTGCTCCTGAAGTGATGGTACAAACCACCCTTGCTGAGAGAAGCACGCCTGGCAATATTGTCCATGGAAGCTCCTTCGTAGCCTCTTTCTAGAAATTCCTGTACAGCCGCCTGGACGATTTCTTCTTTTCGAATTTCTTTGTCTTTTTTCTTTGTCATAATAGCTTACATACCGACGGTCGGTTTGCAAAATTAGTGAATTCCCGGGTTAAAGTCAATTGATCTTTGTTAATTTTACTTTATTACAAAAAGATGGAATATGTTTAGAATTTTCAAATATATATTGATAATCAGCCTGTATACAACAGGCATCATAAGGGGGCAAATGGACCCGGTGCTTACCAGTGGACCAAAAAAAGGTCATCTGATCATTGCCGGTGGCAATTTGAGTGATCCCAGTGTATTTAATTTATTCATTCAGCTTGCCGGGGGACCCGAAGCAGCAGTTGTGATCATTCCAACAGCTGCAGAAGATGGTTTCTTTAATGAGGATAGTGCTTTCATCAGGCTCGAAAGAAGATACCATGGGCTGGGATTCCAGAATATCACCATACTGCATACCAGGGATAAAAAGGAGGCCAACACAAAAGCATTTGTAGAACCCATAACAACAGCAAGGGGTGTATGGTTTCCAGGCGGCAGACAATGGAGGCTGGCTGACTCGTACCTGAACACACTTACCCATAGGGAACTTAATAATCTTCTTTCCCGGGGAGGTGTTATTGGTGGATCCTCTGCCGGGGCAACCATACAGGGATCATTCCTGGCTCGAGGAGATACCAGGGCCAATACGATTATGGCAGGAGACCATCGTGTGGGACTATCATTTATTGAGAATGTGGCCATCGACCAGCATCTACTGGCCCGAAACAGGCATTTTGATATGTTCGAGATCCTGGATCTTCATCCTGACTTGCTGGGGATAGGGCTGGACGAAAATACCGCCATTCATGTTACCGGGGACAGTTTCGAGGTGATCGGTCAAAGTTATGTTGCCATTTACGACCGGAGCCGCTGGTCAGCAGAGAGGGATACCATTTATCAATTACCCACAAATTCCAAGCAATTCTACTTTCTGCGGAGGGGACAGAGATACGATATGCGCAGACGAACAATTATCAGATAAATTGAAGAATGATGGTTTTTCTTTTCAGAAATTCATGCTAATTTTAGATGAATGAATTCTTAACCATCGCCACAATTTCTTCATGAAAAAAACCGCTTTTGCCACTTCCGCTCTGTCAGTCATGACTTTGATTCTGGGACTACTGTTCATGTTACACCAGATACCTTACAGCAACTATATTATTGCCCTCAGCCTG
>CAZXOJ010000225.1:3944-6904 GCA_964642325.1 uncultured Bacteroides sp.
CTCAGCCTGCCAGGGGCTGAACTGATCATCACAGGAGGCTTATTCCTGTTTGCCATCCTTTTCATTCCCTGGTATGCATACAGGAGCTACAAAAAGTCCATCAGTCAATCTCCTTAAGTATGCCGGTTAACGTGTGGTTAAAAGACCGGGGGTCTTCCAGTTGAACAAAATGTCCTACTCCTTCAATAAACCTTACCTCGAAATCTGGATAATGCTCTCGATTGGCTTGAACGTCAATGGGGAACATCCTTGAATTGATGGAATAAATGGGTATATCCAATCCATCAAGCAGTTCAACCGGATCTGTGGAAATATTGTTAACCATGGCTGATATACCTGCTCTTGCCGGTCCCTCAGCCATGTCTTCCGCAATTTCTACGACCAACCCGCTATCCGCACCTGGAGGGAACATTCCATGTACAAAACCAATGGTTGTATGATAAAAGTCCTTTCTGAAGGGTTGAACAAACTGAGCAATCATGGAATCAGAAAGTTCATATTGAAAACCCTGGTATGTATCAACTCCTATTACTGCCAGGGTCTGCTCTTTCAATTGATGAGCTGCCGAAAGTATCACCCCACCGCCCATAGAATGGCCTATCAAAATAATACTGTCCAACTCAAGGTGTTTCACCACGTTTGCCACATCAAAGCCGAAAGCCTGCAATGTGTAATCATCTCGTCCTGTTCCAGACTTACCATGCCCGGCCAGGTCTATGGTTACTACCGTATAATCCTGTGAAAAAGTATCGACCTGTTCCCTCCAGTATCCCTGGTCACAACACCAGCAATGAACAAATACCAGTGCCATTTCACCATCCCCATAAAGCGTATAACTTATTTCTGTCTGGTCTGCGGAAAGTACAGAGCCTTGTTCAGGATAGGGAGAACGATGTTGCACGCAGGAGGCTGTTATTAAAGCCAGGATGATGATCTTGATCAGTTTCATGGATTGGTATTTTACAGAAATATACATGCTTTGTATAAACTAATCAAGACCCTCTTAATCCTATTATATCGTTTCCCCGCCGGAAACAAGAGTTCACCTGGTTATGATATTGTAGCGGCCATGAAGAATGGCCCAGAGAAGTGCTGAAACCAGGATAGACACTAAGCCTATTAAAGGACTTATAAAAGAATTTTTCAATCCCTCCATGATTAGTGCTGGTGACACATCAGCAGCCGCAATAATGGCATTCAGGGCCTGGACGAATCCCAGCACCTGCATAAACATACCCCATACCAGATTAAAGATCCCCAGGAAAAGGATGGCATGGTGTGATTTGTGAAATGGCAGGGCTGCCAGCTTTGAATTTCCATAATATTGATTGAATTTGATAATTGCCATGACAAGCATGAGCAGAACGATCAGGAACTGGACCAGGAGGAAAATCCCTCCGTACATTTGCATTGCTTCATCTAATGTTTTCATAATAAAGTTTTTAAATTAATAATTATTGATGGAATAAATAATATGCAGAAGTAAAATTAGCTGTGTCTAATATTTAAAACCATCATTTTAGACAGGCTGGATGATTCTGTAGATATACAACTCCCGGTGGAATCTCAGGAGCATTTGTCGTGTAGTTTGTTCATTGATCGACAGAACATGGCCATAAATCGAAAATCCTGATGTCACTCCTACCCACTGTATAAATAATTGTAATTTTATTGTTTAACTTATTATCCGCAATGAGTAAGCTGGTCATGATATATGCCAAAAAAAGATGGTTCAGGGTCACAATGCACCTTCTATACTGGGTCCTTGCCTGGTTTTTCCTGAACCTATTATTCGGCTATGGGGAACTTCTGAACAGGGTGAGTCTGTATTACAGTTTTGTTATCCTTCTGATCACAGCCGCGGCAACTTACTGGATTATCGGTTACCTGATCCCGCGGTACCTTTTCAAAGGCAGGTATGGATTGTTCCTTATCTACTTGCTATTCACGATGATTGTATCCCTTGACCTGGAGTTGATAACCGTAATGTTCTTCCTTATTTATGAGAAATTCCAGGTATTAATATACAATACCCGTGACATATACTCCCTGCTTGCCGGAACATACTTTATTGTTTTTCTCTCGGCCGGAATTAAACTGACTGAATACTGGGTCAATGAGCAGCAAAGGAAACAGTCAGCCATGAAAGAGAAAGTTGAAACAGAGCTAAAACTGTTAAAATCCCAAATCCATCCACATTTTTTATTCAATACCCTGAACAATATTTATGCCCTGGCCCTTCAGAAATCGGATCAGGCCCCTGACGCGATAATAAAGCTTTCCGAATTGCTGGATTATCTTATCTATCATGGAGAAAATGAGCTGGTCCCACTGGCTAAGGAAATTGAGTTGATTGATCATTATATTGAGCTGGAAAAACTTCGGTATGGTAACAGGTTGCAGGCATCATTTGAAAGATCAGGTGATCCGGACAAAGTTATGATTGCCCCGGTATTGCTTCTCCCCTTCGTTGAGAATGCCTTCAAACACGGCATCAGCCAGTCCCGGGACAAGGTCTGGTTAAAAATCCATCTGGAAATATCAAATAGAAGTATTAATTTTCATATTGAAAATTCCAAACCCGGGATTTCTTCAAAAGTTGGTATCCCTGGAGGAATCGGACTGGAGAACCTGAAGCGAAGGCTTGCCATACTTTATGAGAACAGGTATACCCTTGAAATCTTTGACAAGGAAGACCTTTACTCAGTACAATTGAACCTAATACCAAGCTGATAGACCATGATGATTAAATGCCTTCTTGTAGATGATGAACCACTGGCTCTGGATGCCCTTGAATTCCTGATCCAGAAAATCCCGGAACTAGAAATAATTGACAGGTGTAGCAATGCTGTGGATGCACTGCAAGTGATCAATAATAAGCAAATTGACCTATTGTTGCTGGATATACAGATGCCTGAAATTACAGGCATAGAAATGCTCAAGTCCCTGGCCCATCCACC